>JAJYMU010000357.1 GCA_021786655.1 Bacteroidota bacterium | reverse complement strand
AATAACTCATACTGCCTCTCGGCTGGTTGATTTAATAACCATTCAAGATTTTCTTTGCTCATTTCACTATTTTTCATCTCAAGAGACTCCTTTTAGTTTTTTGTTACCGCAATAACAATTTATGAATTATTGGGAGTCTCTCCTTTTTTACAACTTCTTTATTTCAACTAGGTTTGAATATATACCAGCGAATTCAATATGTTTTCCAAAACTAATGATTATAAATATTGCGGCAATAAAAACAGCGGGCTTGATTACTGCGAGGTTGTTAAAGAAGCCAGGATTGAAAAAACAAGTATTCAGAATAAGATTGATCCCCCGATAGTACTGTTTATACACAACGATTGCTGCGATGAATGCAAAGAGATAAAAGATATTCTGCAAAACGCTCAATTCACTTCAAAAAAAAATTCTTTAATACAAGTACGTTTCTAGTCAATAGAACGCTGCTTATTTAACCCTTCCAGTATTTCTTTTCTTTAGAAACAATTTGAATCTATAATCCCAAGGTAGGGATTATTATATCTCCGCTGTAGGCGGACAAGTAATCATAAAATTTTAGGATGACTATGTATAAACGGGTAATAACATTACTTCTGTTTTGTTCATTAGCAGTGTATGGACAGACAAAAAAAATAACATTGAATGAAGCTATAGAGACATCGCTAAAAAATAATCCGCAGGTATTAACGGCACAAAAAGAAATTCAGGCGGCTGACGGAAGGATTTTACAAGCCGGACGAATTCCAAATGCAGAATTCTCTATCGAGTCGAATGAAATACCAAAAAGTTTTTCTTTTGGCGATGCCGGTGAGTTAAATTTCAACTTCTCACAGCCGCTGGAATTTTTCGGAAAGCGAAGCACGAGGATACAAAGCGCCGGATATGAAAAACATGTTGCCGAATTAAATTTGGAACGAATCAAAAAAATAGTCACGACTCAAGTTAAATCGGCATACTATCAAGGGCTTCTTTCGAAAGAAACGATTAATGCAATCGAACAAAACATTTCTTTGCTTAATGATTTTTTGGTACAGGTAAAAGATAAATATCAAGCCGGCACAAGCAGTTACCTTGATGTTATCCGTGCTAAAGTAGAAGCGACGCGCTTGAAAAACGAATTATTCGATGTGAATAAACAATTTCAGCAAAACATTGGCACGTTAAAAATTCTGTTAGGTATTGAAAACGGCGTTAGTTATGAGTTAAGCGATTCGTTGAATTATAGTTTCCTAACTACATCGCTCGATTCAATTCTTACGTCGTTAATCGAGCAAAGTAATTTCGTTAAGATAAGCAGCATAAGAATTGACAGAGACAAATCGCTTCTATCGCTTGCGGAAAAAGGTTCTCTGCCGGATTTTAATTTCGGAGCTTCTTTCCAGAACAGGCAACCGATTCCCGGGAATGGTTCTGATAATTTTATCGGGTTAAAACTCGGCATCTCTTTGCCGATGTTCTATTCAAGCGGCGTGCGCGGTGATATTCAAGAATCATCTGCTCTGCTTGATATTTCCAATATTCAATACGAAGCAGTACGAAAAATTATTACACAAAAAATTACCAGCTCATTTAAGAGTCTAAACTATGCAGAAGAACAGCTCCGCGTATTCGACAAATCTCTTTTGCAAGATGTTGAAGACGAGCTGCGAGCCGGTATAACCGCATATCAAAATAATCAAATTGATGTTCTCAATTTGTTCGATATTTATAGGACATACCGCACTACAAAACTTGAATATGCCAGAGCAATTTTCAATTGTTTAACGGCAAGAAACGAGTTGGAAATTTCGAACGAACTTTTTAATAATTGATCAGGAGTTTACATGAATAAAACGATAATAAAATATCTTTCGCTGACCCTAATTCTATTTCTATTCGGGTGCGGGGATAATTCCAATAAAAATGAAAGCGTCGAATACCCCGAACGGACGCACAGCAGCGAAAAATCCGAAATTGTATTGACAAAGCATCAGCTTGAACACATCAATGTACAAACCGAAATAGTTGAGAAGAAAGAAGTTGATATACCTTTGGTGCTGCGGGGTAAAGCGGCATTGAATGAAGTAATGACGGCACACATAACTTCGCGCATTAAAGGAAGGGTTGAAAAAGTCTATGCGGTTATATCGGATAGAGTTAAGAAAGGTCAACCAATAGTTGATTTATACAGCCAGGATTTCATTGCATTGCAGTCCGAGTTTGTTCAAGCAGAGGAACGATTGAAAAGAATGAAAGCGAGTGATGCCGATTATTCAACAGCGCATTCAATTTACGAATCAGCCCGGAAGAAATTGGAGGTTGTTGGATTAATGGAAAGTGAAATTGAACAACTTGCCGATAAGCACACACCTTACACAGTAATTTCAGTTCGCGCGCCGTTTGACGGAACATTAATAAGCGGCGAAGTCCGGCTTGGCGAATTCGTTGACGTAGGAAAAGAATTTTTTGTGTTAGCAAACCTTCAAAACATTTGGATTCTTGCAGATGTTTTCGAGAATGATTTGCCTTTAATTAAAGAAGGAATAACGGGTAATATTACAAGCACAGTTTTTCCGGACGAAGTATACAAAGGTAAACTAACACGCATTTACGATATTGTTGAACCGGCATCGCGCACGGTTAAAGCGAGGTTTGAGGTGGCTAATCACTCAGGCAAACTTAAGCCGGAAATGTATGTGAACGTTTTGGTTGCAAGTAAACTCGGCGGTTCGAATCCTAAAATTAAATCGACGGCATTAATGAAAGAAAAAGAAAGCAGCTATGTTTTTGTGGCTGTTAACGATACAACTTTTCAAAAACGAAATGTTGAACCCGGTAGAGAAACAAAAGACTATACGGAAATTATTAAAGGTTTGAATGCGGGTGAGAAAGTAGTAACGAAAGGCACGTTTTACTTAAAATCGGAACTGGCTAAAGACACATTTGCGGAGGATGAATAATGATTGGCAAAATAATTTCATTCTCGATGCGCCAGCGTGTGTTTATCATTCTCGGCGTTATTGCCTTAATAATCGGCGGAATAACTGCGGCAATAAAACTTCCGATTGATGCAGTGCCGGATATTACAACAAACCAGGTTCAAATTTTTACTGTAGCGCCGGCATTAGCACCGCAAGAAATCGAAAGACTAATTTCATATCCTATCGAAGTAGCTATGAAGAACCTTCCCGATATAGAAGAAGTAAGATCGGTTTCAAAATTCGGGCTTTCGGTTGTAACTGTAATCTTCAAAGATAATGTTGACACTTATTTTGCGCGGCAAATTGTTTTTGAAAAATTGCAGGAAGCAAAAGGAGATTTACCGCCGGGGCTATCCGAGCCGGAATTAGGTCCCGTTTCAACCGGACTTGGCGAGATATATCAATATGAAGTTGTCGGCGATGGTTATTCTCCAATGGAATTACGAACAATTCAAGACTGGATTATAAAACGGCAGCTTGCCGGTACACCGGGACTTGCCGAAGTCAACACATTTGGCGGAGAGTTGAAGCAGTACCAAGTATTAATTGACCCGCAAAAAATTTTGAACTACGGTATTTCCATTCGGGATGTAATAGAAGCCGTTTCCAATAACAATGCAAATGCGCCCGGCGCCTACATAGAACACAAACAAGAACAATACGTTGTTGTTGGTGAAGGCATAGCCAAAACAATGAACGACATTGAAAACATAATTATTAAATCAACAGACGGCACACCGGTACTTGTGAGGAATGTTGCCGAAGTGAAAGAAGGCACGGCAATCCGGCAGGGCGCCGTTACATTGAACGGCACATCGGAAATAGTAAGCGGCATTACAATGATGCTTAAAGGTGAAAATGCAAGAATAGTAACCGAACGTGTGAAAGAGAGAGTTGCCGAAATCCAAAAAACTCTTCCAACCGGCGTAAAGATTGTTCCGTTTTATGAAAGAACAGAACTCGTAGATAGAACAATAAATACCGTGATAAAAAATCTTTCCGAAGGTGGATTGTTTGTAATCATTATTCTCTTTTTGCTTTTAATGAATTTACGCGGCGGGTTTATTGTTGCATCCGTCATTCCCCTTTCAATGTTATTTGCGTTAATCATGATGAAGTTGAACGGAATATCCGGCAATTTAATGTCGCTCGGTGCAATTGATTTTGGAATTATTGTTGACGGCGCAGTTGTGCTGATTGAAAATGCGATACGCAAACTTCACGAGCGGCAGCATTCAAACGTCACGTCGGAAAGCGTTAATCAAACTTTGCTCGATTCATTTGTTGAGGTCGGAAGACCCATAGTATTCGGCGTTGCAATAATTATTATTGTGTATCTGCCGATTCTATCGCTGGAAGGAATTGAAGGAAAAATGTTCAAACCGATGGCTTACACGGTTGTGTATGCTTTGCTGGGCGCTTTATTCCTAACGCTTACTTATGTTCCGGTTGTAAGCACTTTCTTCTTCAAAAAAGGGAAAGTCTCCGAGAAAGAAAGTCCAATCATTAAAATTGTAAAACCGTTATATCGTAAAACTCTTCATTACGCTTTGCGTAAAAAAAGATTAGTTGTTGGTTTCGCAATCATAATTTTCGGCTTTTCTGTTTTTCTATTTACACGGCTTGGCGGCGAGTTCATTCCCACGCTTGACGAAGGAGATATTTTAATCGAGCTTAGAAGATTACCGAGCATTTCGTTAACGGAAGCAATACACACCTCGCAAATGCTGGAAGCGGAATTGAAATCCATTCCCGAAGTAGTAAACGTTGTAAGTAAAACCGGGCGACCGGAAATTGCAACAGACCCGATGAGCATTTACCAGAGCGATGTATATATTAAAATGAAACCGCACGAAGAATGGAAAACGGCGAAAACGAAAGATGAAA
>JAJYMU010000380.1 GCA_021786655.1 Bacteroidota bacterium | reverse complement strand
CACCGTAACATTTTTCTGCTTGTGAAGTACACCCCGTATAGGTGCAGCAATATCACCGGGTGAAAGTGCCGCAGTAGCAACTTGATATAGCAGCGGTTGGAACAGATGATGATTCGTTTTATCTATTAATGTAATGTCAGCATTAGCATTCTTCAATGTTTTAGCCGCCGTTAATCCCCCGAATCCGCCGCCAATAATCACAATTTTCTTTTTCATTCTCATCATGCAATAAAAAAAATTCGCTGGAATTAATTTTTACCCGTAACTTTTTGTGTTTAAGTTAGTCAAATAAGAGTAAATCTGCCTCTTATATGGTTATAGCTATCTTCTTAAACATATTTTTCAGAATAAAATTCCAGAGGACTTGAAATTATAGCTCGAATCTTTGTAAATATATCTCAATATAAAATGAATTCCTTTTTACCTTATAGAAAGGCGAACACTGAATCGTCCCCATCTTATAAATCACAAAAAATAACGGAGGTTTTATGAGAAGATTAATGTCTACTCTTCTCCTTGCAATTTTTTTACTACCATTAACTAAATCAGCCGCACAAATCAGTGCGCGGATGCTTCAGTATCCCGATGTTTCCCAAACGCACATTGTATTTGCGTATGCCGGCGACATTTGGATAGTTTCCAAAGAAGGCGGAACCGCTTACAAATTAACTTCCGCAAAGGGGGAAGAAATGTTTCCTCTATTTTCGCCCGATGGATCGCAAGTTGCATTCGACGGCAACTACGATGGGAATGTTGATGTTTATGTGATGCCATCAACCGGAGGACTTCCGGAAAGAATAACGCACCACGGAATGTTCGACAGAATAATCGATTGGTATCCCGACGGCAAAAATCTTCTCTATGCTTCCTCGATGAACAGCGGGAAGCAAAGGTTCAATCAATTCTACGAAGTTTCTGCAAAAGGCGGATTGCCGGAAAAACTTCCTGTGCCATACGGTGAAATGGCATCGTTATCGCCTGACGGAAAAATGATTGCTTACACTCCCGTAACTCAAGCATTCAGAACTTGGAAAAGATACCGCGGCGGATGGGCGGCAGATATTTGGATTTACAATTTGGAAAAAGAAACAGCAGAGAACATTACGAACAATGTTGCAGACGATGAATTTCCAATGTGGTATAACGATAAAATCTATTTCTTGTCCGACCGAGGCACAAATGAAAGAGCAAATATTTGGTGTTACGATACTAGGACAAAACAAACCAAACAAATCACAGACTTCAATGATTACGATATTCATTTTCCGTCTTTAGGTCCGTCCGATATTGTTTTTGAAAACGGCGGCAGACTTTATTTGTTAAGCTTGGCAGATGAGAAGTATCACGAAGTTGCAGTCAAAGTTGTAACGGACGAAATTACTCTTATGCCGAAAGTTGAAAACGTTTCTAAGCTGATCCAGAATACAAGCATTAGTCCAGATGGAAAAAGAGCAATGTTTGAAGCGCGCGGAGATATTTTCTCCGTGCCGGCAGAAAACGGTCCCGTATTTGATTTAACAAAAACTTCAGGCGTAGCTGAAAGATATCCCGCATGGTCACCCGACGGAAAGACCGTTGCGTATTGGAGCGATAAATCCGGAGAATATGAATTGACAATTCGCGATTTGGAGAAACCCGAGTCCGAGAAGAAACTAACTTCATTTGGTCCCGGTTACCGTTACCGTTTGTACTGGTCGCCCGACAGCAAGAAGTTAGCATTCATCGATAAGGCAATGCAGGTTTACATTTACGATATCGCCGAGAATGAAACATACAAAGTGAACAAAGAACTTTTTATGTACGAAGGCGACTTGGAAAACTTTGACGTAAGCTGGTCGGCAGATAGTAAATGGCTCGCTTACCCGGAAGATATGACTAACCGTGCCAGTGCAATTTTCGTTTTTGATACTCATCTGAAAAAAAATTATCAGCTAACTTCGGGTTACTACCGCGACACCGAACCGAAATTTGATCCCGATGGAAAATATTTATACTTCTTGACAAACAGAACGTTCAATCCTACTTATTCCGATATTGACAATACCTTCATCTATGCAAACACGACGAACATCGCTCTAGCAACTTTAACCGATGACGTGCTTTCGCCTTTAGCTCCAAAGAACGATACGACTTCCGTAAAGAAGGAAGCTGAAAAGAAGGATGAAAAAGATTCCAAGAAGAGTGATTCGAAAGAGAAAAAAGATGAGAAGGAAAAAGTAAAGGAAGTTAAAATTACTTTTAAAAATTTCGACGATAGAGTTGTTATCCTTCCACCAGAAGCCGGTAACATTTCGCATATAGAAGCAGTGCCGGGAAAAATAATTTTCCATCGTTTACCCAACACAGGTGCCGCCGATAAGAAGAAACCGGTTATGTATTACGATCTCGATAAGAGAGAAACAAAAACAATTGTAGATAACGCCGATGCATTTTCCGTCAGCGCAGACGGCAAGAAAATTCTGATCGATCAGGATAAAACTTATTCTGTAGTTGACATTGCTGAAAATCAAAAACTTGATAAGAAGATGCCGACTGCACAGCTTGAAATGACAGTGAATCCACGCACTGAATGGCAGCAGATATTCAATGATGTTTGGCGGTTTGAGCGCGATTTCTTTTACGATCCTAATATGCACGGCGTTGATTGGAATGCAACGAAAAAGCAGTATGAAAAACTTTTGGAACAAGCGGTAACTAGATCGGACGTTAATTATGTCATCGGTGAATTGATTTCCGAATTGAGTTCGTCCCATACATACCGCAGCGGCGGAGACCTTGAACAAAGTGCGCACCGAAATGTTGGTTACCTTGGAATCAATTGGGAAATCGCTGACGGATATTACAAAATTAAAAAAATAATTAACGGCGCTCCTTGGGATACCGAAGTTAGAAGTCCTTTGCTAATGCCGGGTGTTAAAGTAAAAGAAGGCGATTACATTCTTGCTGTGAATGGAGAAACATTGGATACATCCAAAGATCCATGGGCTACGTTCGACGGCATGGCTGACAAATCAGTAGAACTAACTGTGAATGACAAACCAACTTTTGACGGTGCACACAAAATATTAGTAAAGACACTTTCCGATGAAACTCGTTTGCGTAATCTTGCATGGATAGAATCCAACCGTGAACAAGTTGACAAAGAGACGAAAGGAAAGATTGGTTACATCTATGTTCCTAGTACCGGAATCGACGGACAAACAGAGTTAGTTCGCCAATTTGCAGCACAGTTTGATAAGGAAGGTTTGATAATTGATGAGCGGTTCAACAACGGCGGACAAATCCCGGATAGATTTATTGAACTGCTGAACCGGAAACCTTTAGCTTTCTGGGCTGTTCGCGATGGAAAGAATTGGCAGTGGCCGCCGTATGCAAACTTCGGTCCTAAAGTAATGTTAATAAATGGCTGGAGCGGTTCTGGCGGCGACGCATTTCCTGACTTCTTCAGAAAAGCTGGATTAGGTCCGCTAATTGGAAAACGCACATGGGGCGGATTGATCGGAATTTCCGGCGCGCCAAATCTAATTGACGGAGGTTCTGTTACAGTGCCGACATTTAGGATGTATGACCCGGATGGAAAATGGTTCAAAGAAGGTCATGGTGTAGATCCGGATATTAAAGTTGAGGACGATCCTTCACAGCTTTCAAAAGGTATTGATCCCCAATTGGAAAAAGGAATCGAAGAAGTAATGAAACTTCTTGCTGAGCATCCGCCGGTTAATCCGAAACAACCGCCCTACGAAAAAAGATAAAATTAATTTCACAAAAGGTGAGGATACTTTTAGAAGTGTCCTCGCCCTTTTTCTTTTAATTCCAACTTGATAAAGTTTTCTTGTAGAGATTAGAACCGAGTGTTCAAACCAATATAGACGTGTGAGTAGCTTTGCTTATCTTGAAACGTTCCTTCGTAACTCAATGTGAAAAATGTTGATGCAAGAACCCGCCACGATAAGTCGATGGAAGCGATAGTCTGCATCAGCTTAGTAGAGCTTTGCGGGAAAGTGTAATCAACCTTTCTGTACCCCAAACCAATATTAAAATAACCGTTAAACAAATCTTTGTTGATGCTTCCGCCGTAATAGTTTCCTTTCACGTACCCGTTTTCAATTCTGTTATAATTTAGATAAAGCGAGGAATAAATTATCGGAAGCTGAATATAACTCAGTGAGCCGCCGTAATTTCTTGCCGGCTGCGGATCTGCGGCGCTGAAGCGATAATTGAAATTCGTGCTAAGCCATAAACTATTAACCGGTCTTATATTCAATCTCAATCCCAAACCCTGTCTTGTAGCCGAATCAAAAATACTATCGGCAATATTCTTGAACGTTTCATAATAGACGACATTTCTTCTTGCATCGTAAGTTGCGCTTAAACTCAGCCAGTTGCTGGGAGTATAACTTGCCATGCAGAATATGCTCGACATATCAAAAACATTTTGCCCGACTCCCTTTTTGCGTTTGTACAACTCAAACTCCGATGAGAAAAACAAACCAAAATTTTGAGAAAAGTTGCTGGTGTGTTGGAAGTACAAAAATCTTCTGTCGGTTTTGAAATCGTTCGTCTGTTGAAATACGCCCACTGTGTTCTGCATAGACGTACTTGTTGAAATGCTGTCGTCTCTGCTGATATAACCGCCGTACTCGAACAATTTTGCGTTTAATCCGTAATTGGAAAAGTCAGGACGTGAACCAACAATCGCTCCAAAAGTAAATTTTTTGATTGCTGTTTCAAATTGAAATCCGTCTATAGCGCCAAGACTTGAAGTTTTAGGATTAATTTTTCTGCCGAGAACCAAACTAGTTTTTTTGCTGAATGCATACTTGAACGCAAGGTCATAAATTTTTATTGCATCAC
>JAJYMU010000337.1 GCA_021786655.1 Bacteroidota bacterium | reverse complement strand
CTCTAGAATGAGTAAAGAAATTTTGATGAAGAGTTATTTCTTTTCGCTGCCGTTGTCTTTCTTATCACCGGCGTTTTTGATATCGTCTTCAACGTCGTTGAGCGCTTTCTTGAATTCGCGCATTCCTTTACCGATGCCTTGAGCAAGATCCGGAATTTTCTTAGCACCAAACAAAATCAAGATGACAAAAAGAATGATAAGAAGTTCCCCAGCGCCTAAGTTTCCGAACATGTTTTCCTCTTTATATTATTCTTAATTATAACGCTACAATATTTACGATTGTTCAAAATAAACTAAACAATCGTTTATTTAGTACTGGCTAATAGTATTAATTAAAAAGATTATTCGCAATAGAATTGAAAATGAGTGCACCGTCGGTATTACTCAGCACAGGGTCGCAATGCCTTTCGGGATGAGGCATAAGACCCATTACGTTTTTCTTTTTGTTCATAATGCCGGCTATGTTTGAAACCGATCCGTTCGGGTTGTATTTGCTCGACGTATCCCCGTCCTTCGATGCGTAACGGAAAAGAATCTGGTCGTTTTCTTCGAGAGATTTCAAAGTCGCATCGTCTGTGTAATAATTCCCTTCGCCGTGCGCTACGGGAAATGTTAACAGTTTCTTCTTAATCGATTTAGTGAAAATATTTTTGTTGTTTTCGACACGTAAGTGAACATCCTTGCAAACAAACTTGAGCGATTCGTTTTTCAGCATCACGCCGGGAAGAAGTCCAATCTCGAGAAGGATTTGGAACCCGTTACAGATACCGATTACGATTCCGCCTTTTTCGGCAAAGTTGTAAACCGAATCCATGATGGGCGAGAACCTTGCGATCGCGCCGGTTCTAAGATAATCACCGTAAGAAAATCCGCCGGGTAAAATAATTATGTTGGAATGTTTGAGATCTTTTTCTTTATGCCATAGGAATTCTGCTTCGTATCCCAAGACTTTTTTTACAGCGTAGTATGCGTCATGATCGCAATTGCTTCCGGGAAAAACTACAACTCCGAATTTTGGTTTCATTTTACTTCTTCCAGCGAAAATTCAAAGTCTTCGATGATCGGATTCGATAAGAGTTTTTCGGAATATTCCTTCACTTCTTTTTCTGCTAAGCTTTTATCTTTTGTGTCAACAAAAAATTCGATGTACTTACCGATCCGTGTTTGTTTAACGTTGTTAAATCCCAAAAGTTTGGCGCCCTGTTCTACGGCTTTGCCTTCGGGGTCTAAAATTTTCGGTCTTCTTTTTATAATAACAGTTGCCTTAAACAATTTAATTCTCCGAGGTTTTTAATCCATTCTCATAATTATCGTTCTTTTTCAAAATTAGAAAAAGCAGATGCCGTAATATGCCGAATAGTACGATTCCAAGAAAGATGAAAAACAAAATCTCGCCGTTGGTTATGATTGCAAGAACCAAAGCGACAAGCAATTCTCCGAACAACAAAACTTTTTCTTTGAAATTTTTATCGCGAAGTTTTGGAAGAGCGTTGTAACGGATTTTACTCACCATCAAGAAGGAGAGAGCAAGAACCAGAACCACTACGATGTGATTGTACGGTTCGATGATATGTCCTTCCTGGTAAAACGAAAGTACCAAAGTCGAAATCGTCATTGCAGAAAGAGGAATCGGCAAGCCTTTGAAATCCGCTTTCTTATTTAAGTCTTCTACCTGAACGTTGAAACGCGCAAGTCTTAGAGCGCCGAATAAAAGAAGGCACGCGCTTAGGATAACTCCGAAACCGCCGAACTGATATGCATAAGCTTTGTAAATAAGAAACGAAGGCGCTGCGCCGAAACTTACCACGTCGGATAGCGAATCAAGCTCCACACCGAAATGGCTTGAAGTTTTTAGTAAGCGCGCGACAATTCCATCGAGCATATCGAAACTTGCCGCGGCAATAATCATAATTGAAGCAAGTCTGAAATCGTTTTGGGAAGCATAAACGATAGAAAGAAATCCGCAGAAGATATTCAGAGAAGTAACAGTGTTGGCAATAAAGGATTTTGGGAATGAAGTTTTGTTCATTTCTCTATCTCAAATAAAATTGTTTCACCTGCTTTAACTTTGTCGCCCATTTTGAATTTTGGTTTCCAGTTTAGAGGTACGATCACGTCGGAGCGACTGCCGAACTTGATCATGCCGAAACGGTTTCCCATTTTAACATCGTCGCCGACTTTTAAGTCGCAAACTATACGGCGCGCTATGAATCCGGCGATCTGTGTGAAAAACATTTTTCCGAACTTTGAAGTAATGCCGATTTCGGTTCTTTCATTTCTCTTGTCAGCCTTCTCATGAAAGGCAACGAGGTAATCACCTTTAACATATTTAAGGAAATCAACTTTACCGCTGATAGGTATTCTGTTAACGTGAACGTTGAGCGGCGACATAAAAATGGAAACTTGTTGAGCTTTCCCTTTTAGGAATTGGTCTTCTTCAATTTCCTTGATGGCAACTATTTCTCCGTCTGCAGGAGAAACAATAACGTTATCTTTATTGGGTGGTGTTCGTTCCGGATCGCGGAAAAAATTCATGCTGAAGAGTAAAAACACAACGGCAAGGGTCAATAACGGGTATTTAATCCATCCGTTTTGTATAAAAAGAGAACCGAGAAAAAGGACGAGCGAGAAGAGCGCGCAGAATATAAATGTATTTAAACCATATTTGGTTATCATTCACACACTTGAATAATTTTACTAAAGGCCCCGTCAAAGACGGCACAAATGTAATATTTTCTCGCCTTAATTTCTTGTGAAACTTTTTTTTGCTAACTTTGGCACGCAAAACGATTTAACAAAATTCTTTCGAAAATAATTGTTCCCTTGCGGAGGAGTAATGAAAATGAATATGCAGGATATGCTAAAGCAAGTTCAAAAAATGCAAGCCGAGATGGCAAAAGTTCAGGCAGAACTTGAAAATAAAACCGTTACCGAAGAAAGCGGCGGGGGAATGGTGAAAGCTACGGCAAACGGTAAAAAGGAAATTGTTTCCATAATAATAGATGAAGAAATTGCAAAAAGCGGCGACAAAGAGATGTTGGAAGATCTTGTCGTTGCTGCCGTGAACAAAGCTTTGGCAACGGCTGGAAAAATGGCAGAGGACGAACTTGGCAGCGTAACAAAAGGAATGATTCCGCCAGGACTTAACATCCCGGGTTTTTAAATGCTTATAGCAGAACCACTCGAAAAAGCAATTGACGAGTTGAGCAAACTTCCATCGATCGGCAGAAAAACAGCGCAGCGTCTTGCGCTCCATCTTTTGAAAAGTGATCGACTGACTGTAGATGCTCTCACAAAGTCGCTTGTTGAGTTAAAAGAAAAAATTAAATTCTGCACTGTGTGTTTTAATATTTCGACAGAAGACAAATGTGAAATTTGCAAAAGCCCGAAACGCGATCAGACAATAATTTGTGTCGTCGAAGATGCGAGTGACATCATCGCAATTGAAAGGACTAATGAGTATAATGGTTTGTATCAT
The DNA here is from genome assembly GCA_021786655.1 of Bacteroidota bacterium. Taxonomy (GTDB): domain Bacteria; phylum Bacteroidota; class Ignavibacteria; order Ignavibacteriales; family Melioribacteraceae; genus Fen-1258. Next base: position 1,478 of record JAJYMU010000337.1, on the reverse strand, counting down.
GCGCTCGGCGGAGTGTTAAATCCGCTATCTGGAATTGATGTCGATGCTTTGAAGATCGGCGAGTTGCTTGTGCGGCTGAAAAGCTCCGAAGCGAAAGAAATTATTCTTGCTCTAAATCCAACCAGTGAAGGAGATGCCACTTCACTCTATCTTATAAAAGTATTGAAAGATTTTCCGGTTAAAGTCACACGGATTGCGCGAGGACTACCTATTGGCGGAGATTTGGAATTTGCCGACTCGGCGACGATTGGACGCGCGTTCATCGGAAGAATTTCTTTGTGAAAAGAGAATCCATCTCAATGGAAAAAGAATGGTTTAGGAATTGGTTTAATTCCGATCAGTACTTGGAAGTTTATCAACACCGAGATCATCAAGACGCAAAGAAACTGCTCGACCTGGTCTTTAGAAATGTCTCACTTAAAAAAAACTCATTGATTTTAGATGCCGCATGCGGTGCCGGGAGACATTTGATCGATCTGACTGCAAAAGGATACAATGCTTTTGGATTTGATTTAAGCATGAGTCTTCTTAAAAAAGGTAAAACCGATGCTGAGGAAAAATCCATCCGTCTGAATCTTTTCCGTGCTGACCTACGACATGTTGCCTTGAGACAAAAATTCGATTTGGTGTTGAATCTTTTCACAAGCTTTGGTTACTTTCATACCGATTATGAAAACTTCTCCTTTGCTCAAACAGCTTTTGGTTTTCTAAATGAAGGCGGCATTTATGTTTTTGATTATCTGAACGAAAAATATCTTTTGAAAAATCTGATTCCCGAAAGCAAAAGAGAAATCGAGGGAAAGACTGTAATCGAAAGAAGAAAAATTTCAGAAAGTAGAGTTGTAAAGGAAATAATTATAAGTAATCATGGTCCTGAGAATCGTTTTGTTGAATCGGTTCAGCTTTATTCGAAGAAAAAGATAGTTGATGAGTTTGAGAAAATCGGATTTAAGTTAACATCCGACTTCGGTGATTACAATGGAACCGGTTTCGATGAGGAGAATTCCAAAAGATTAATTTTGTTTTTCATGAAATGAAAAGTGTACCTATAATATTGCTGCTGTTTTTAGTGAGTGCTTGCGATCTTTTTACCGCTCGTTCTCCCGAACAGCCGGATACTCCCGCTAACAGCAATGTCCCGGCAACGAGTCCCGATATTCTTTTCCAGAACTTGAAATCTTCGATCGAACAAAAAGTTTTGGATAATTACATGGTTTGTTTTGTCGATTCATCATTCCTTAAAAAGAAATTTAAGTTCATTGCCGCCTCAGGCTCGGGTTCACAATATCCTACTTTGAGCAACTGGACTTTGGAGTCCGAGCGTCAATACTTCAAGTGGCAGAAAGCTATTTCGCAAGCGGGCAATTCGATCACGCTTACACTTTCAAATCATTTTAATACACAATTTGGCGACAGCGCAGTTTATCAGTTTGATTATGATTTATCGTTGAAGGCAAACGATCCATCGATCAGTGGTG
>JAJYMU010000128.1 GCA_021786655.1 Bacteroidota bacterium | reverse complement strand
AAGATTTTTAAGACTGTTCAATTCGCTGTAAGGATATTCCTTCATGAATTGAATGATGTAAGATTTTAATCCGGCACCGGCTGCTCGAACAGCTTGTCCTATTGCAGCGGTGGTTTTTCCTTTTCCGTTACCCGTATAGATTTGTATGAACCCGCGGTTCATGACGTTTTGTGCGCATTACGGCTTAATGCGGCTTTTCGTAGTTCAACGCTTTGAAGAATTTTTATTCTCTCTTGTTCGTTGAAAAACTGCCAGCGCATAATTTCTTCAATAGTTCTGAGACAACCTTTGCAATAATGCGTCACCGGATCCATGATACAATGTTTGTTGCACGGTGTTAATTGTAATGTGCTTGTCTGCATCAATGAAATTGCCCACCCTTAATACGATGATGTGTCGAATATATAATTCCAGATACAAAGATTCAAAAGAAAAAGGCGAGAAAAATTTCCCACCTCTTTTATCAGGATAAATTTGTCCGCACAACGTTATTCGGTTTTGCCGCTTTGTAATTCATTAACCAATCTGTCGGCATGAAAATAAAATTTCAATGCTTCAATCAAACCCCATGAATCCGTTGCGACCGCACGGTTATTTTCGGGAAGAAAAATAAAATCACCGGCAAGACTTTCTAAGTTGCCGTCGTGAATTAATCCAACAACTTCTTTCTTTTCATTAATTACCGAACTGCCGGAGTTGCCGCCGACAATATCGTTCGTAGACGCAAAGCCAACAGGCAACGACAAATCAAATCCATCCGGAATTTTTTGCCAGCGCGGATGAAGTCCCCACGGATATTCTTTTTTACCGAAAGAATTCCATCTATCATACATTCCGTAAAAAGTTGTTTTACCCGGCGCGATTGTTCCGTTGTATTCATACCCTTCAATTTTTCCGTCGGAAATTCGCAGCGTGGAAGTTGCATCGGGAGGAAATTTATTTCCGAAAACTTTGTACGCCGCTTCGCCCAGCATTTGATTTAGAACAGCGAGCGTGTTATCGTTTTCTTTGTATTCGGCGTCGAGATCGGCGCGCCTCTTGTAACCGAACTGAACCAATTTGATGAACGGATCATTCGAGTTGAGAATTTCATCCGGCCTTGCTTCATGTAAAAACTTTATAAACTTTTCTTTTGATGAACAATTTGACGCGGTCATCAAATAATTTACGGCATCGTCCCCCTTCTTGCCGGCAAACAGTTCTTTGGTAATGTAATGATCCGGACCAAGAGCAGAGTTCAAAAAGTTTACCAGAGCCCGCAACATTTTTGTATCTCTTACAGGCTCATAATCTTTTGGAAATAATTTATCGATGGTTGTATTTAATGAGTCCGGTTTATAAGCCGGCTCTCTATCTGCAACCGGCAGTTTCATTTGATTTGCAAACTTGATTGCGTTTATTGCTGCCAACGCAAACGGATTTCTGATTCGCTGCCCCATCATCAGACCAAAATACTCGTCTATATATTTGCTCATTTCATCAAGCGTTTCTTGAATCGAATTCCAAACAAATCCGTATTTTGCTTTCAAAGTGGAATCCGCGTTAACTTTTTCTATCAGTTCGTTCTCAAAACTTTTTTTCTTAGTCATTATGTATTCGTCGCGAAGCGCCATATATCTTCCGGCAAAAGATTTTCTTGCATTGCCTACGCCCATAACCATATTAAGCAATTCGGAATGTTGCGCGGGATCGGTAACTGTCTGGAATAGTTCAAAATAAACTTTGTAGAGTTCGTTATAGAACGCGAGGAAATGATTGTACTCGTGATCTTTCAAAAATTCCATTTGCGAAACTGAAATTAATCTTTGAGTGCTGCCCGGTCTGCCGATTACAAAAATGGGCTCGCCTTCCTTCGCGCCGTTTTTACTCCATTTGAAAAAATGTTCGGTCTCGACCGGCTTATCGTTTTCGTATGCACGGAAAAACATGAAATCAAGTTCGTAGCGCGGATAAGTAAAATTGTCCCAGTCCCAACCCGTTGAGGCAATTTGAAAATCCGGCGCCATTACTAAACGCAAATCGCTGTAACGCCGATATTCGTACATTGAAAATTTATTTCCGTTATAGAGTTCAACAACATTGCAAACCAATCCGGTTTTTTTTGAATACTTCTCTTGTAATTCTTTGATCTTGTCATTTCTCAGCATGATTTTTTCGTTGCTGTCTTTGCCGTCTTGCATCGCATCCAAAATTTCTTTCGTTACATTTTCGATGGAAATTAGCTGATCTACATATGCGTTCGGCACTTTAATTTCATCGCTCATCGTTTTGGCATAGAATCCGTCCCGCAAATAATCTTCACCTTTGGGTGATAAACCGCGCAGCCACCCTCGTCCGCAGTGATGATTTGTCATTATCAATCCGTCCGCCGAAACAAATGCCGCCGAGCATCCGTTCATAAACTGAAGCGCGGATAACCTTACATCATCAAGCCATTTTTGTGTTGGACTGAAACCGTATTCCTTTTCAAACCGATCGACCGGTACATTATCGAAGGTCCACATCGTTCCAAAATCGCTCGGTGACCATTTCACTTTTGATAAATCGCGCGGCTCATAAATTGATTGCGAATAAATTCCACTGGCAAGAAATAACAGTGCGACTAGGATGAAAAATAATTTAGCTGCGATTGCCGAAATTTTCATAATTCACTCCTGATACAGTGGATTTTTTTTTATTTACCATGTTATTATAATCATAGTTTTAAAAAAGCGGAAGGGTCATAGTGACCCTTCCCTACTGATTTCTTAATACTGACTTCTGAAATCTTTTACTTCATCTTACCCGTTTTCAATTCATTCGCAAGTCGTTCGGCTTTATACACTTTATCTATCGCAGTCACCAACGCGCGCGCATCAACTGCAACGCAGCGGTTGTTATGCGGCATGTAAATAAAGTTGCCGACTATGCTATCCATATTGCCGTCGAATGCCAATCCGACAACTTCCGCTTTTTCATTTATTATTGCGCTGCCGGAATTGCCGCCGACAATATCATTTGTAGAGATAAAATCAAACGGTGTACTGAGATCAAAATCTGTCGGCGGTTTTTGCCAACGTTCATGAAGATCCCAAGGATATTGTTTAAAGAACGAATACCAGCGATTGTACAATCCATAGAAGGTTGTAAAGACCGGCGCTTTTGTTCCGTTGTAATTCCAGCTCTGCAAAACTCCGTCGCTGATTCTCAGCGTGAAATTTGCATCCGGCGGAATCGATGTTCCGTAAACATGATAAATGGCTTGACCAAGCATGTCATCAAATACCTGTTCAGTGTTGCCGATTTCTTTTGCACGATTCATCAATTCAGGCAGTTGATCCTGCGTTTCTTTAATAAAATAAATGAACGGATCGTTCGAATTAAGAATTGCATCCGCGCCTTCTTTAGCCAGCTTTACGAAAGCTTCTTTGCTGCCAACAACCGAGTTACCGAGCGCGTAGTTAGCGGCATCTTTTCCTCTTTTATCACCAAACATTTTTTGTACGATCGGATTATTGTCTCCAAGATTCATGCGGATATATTCGGCTTGCATAACAAGTTTGGTGTCTTCCATCAGTTTATCAACCTTATCCGGATACAAAGCATTTATCGTGGAATCCAACTTTGCGCCTTTGAATTCAGGAGCTTTCTGATCTTCCGGTTTCTGCAATTCTTTTGCAAACTCTACCAAACTTTTTGCAATGAAAAAGTATTTTGATGAGAACATTGGGTTCAACGAATAAGCCGAAATTTTGGGACCGTACTTTCTCATTTCTGTGCGGGTCTTTTCAATGTCTTCCCAAACAGAACCGTATTTTTCTTTTAGTTCCGGATTAGACCAAACCGCTTCCTGAAGTTTCTTCTGAAAATCTTTTTTTCTTGCCATCAGGTAAGGATCAGTTAGACCTTTGTAGATTGAGGTAATAACTTTTTGACTGTTTCCAATCTGAACTCTAATCTTTTCAAATTCTGCGGCTCTCGAAGGATCAACAGTCTTCAGTTGTTCCAACGCATTATAATAAGTATCGAAAAGATAAGCCGCGTTCTTGTAAGTAATATCCCGGAAGTATTCCAATTGAGCTACGGTTTTCAATCTCTGGGTCGAACCCGGATTGCCGACTGTGAAAATCGGTTCGTCCAATTTTATTCCATCCATTGTGAACTTGAAAAAGTTTGTTGAGTTCACCGGTTTATCATTTTCATAAACACGCATAAAAGTGCAGTCGAGATTGTAACGCGGATAAGTGAAGTTATCAAAATCGCCGCCGAAATATGCAATCTGCATATCGGGCGCAAAAACCAGACGAATGTCGGTGTATCTCTTGTAACCGTACAAAGAATATTTGGCACCGTTGAAAAGTGAAACGACCTGCGCAATCAAACCGGATTGACTCGAAAGCTTATCAGTAATCTCTTTTATTTTGTCTGCTTTGTTTTTTGCTTTTTCATCGGCAGTTGCACCGGTGGATGCTGCTTTTTGAATTTCGTCTGTTACATCCTGAATAAGCACCAATTGATCTGCATAGTAGTTCGGAATCTTTCGTTCCTCTTCAAGAGTTTGAGCAAAGAATCCGTTCTTTACTAAATCTTCACCATCTTTTTGAATTCTCGGCAAGAACCCGCGTGCACAGTGATGATTAGTCATAATCAGTCCGTCGGCAGATACAAACGACGAGGTACAATTCGGAAGTCTTAACGCAGATAATCTAACATGTTCAAACCATGATTCGTCCGGCGAAAAATTATATGTCTTCTTGAAATATTCCGTTGGCGGATAATCGAAAGACCACATTTTTCCGGTATCAAACTTTTGTGCTTTTACGGTATCAAGATCAACCGTTGATTGTGCTTTCAATGGAAATGTGAACGCAAAGATCAGAAGCAGAACTGCTGATCTTAGTAAAACATTTTTCATAAGTCACCTAAAATTGAGTTTGAAAATTTCTAGCGGCATGAAAAATATAATAGTCTGTATTCATAACCAAGAAAGATTAGTGAACATATGCGCAAAGCGTTATTA
>JAJYMU010000223.1 GCA_021786655.1 Bacteroidota bacterium | reverse complement strand
TAACAATACATACTAATAAATAAACCCATTTTTAACTAAATTGCTTTTGTTGAAAACTAATTTCAAAAAATTGTTTACGGTAACAAGATGAAAATTAGATTTCTTAATAGTCTTCGTTTTCGAATTTTTCTAATGTCGCTAGTGGCAGTCGCTCCATTGATTGCGCTTTCGGTTTACCACGCACAAGAAGACCGTAATCGGGAAAACAAAGATTTAAGGGACGAGGCAATTCAATTAGTGAATTTTACTTTAATTGAAGAAGCGCAAACAATTGATGGTACCCGCCAGCTTTTATTGTCGTTATCTAATCTGCCCATGCTGTATTTTAAGGATTCATTAGTTTGTAGGGAATATTTATCCAAATTATTAACGAAGTATAGTAGATATGTTAATCTGGGTGTGGTTAATAATAACGGAAAATTATTTGCAAGCGGGCGTTCTGATGAGAACATAAGAGATTTTAGAAATCATGAATTCTTTATAGAAGTCTTGCAAAGCGGGGAATTCTCCGTTGGGGAATATTTTGTTGATCAGGTTAGTCAAAAAAGAGTTATAAACTTGGGCTATCCTATTTTTGACAAAAGACGGGGAATTAAAGCCGTTCTTTTTGCCTCGCTTGATGTATCATACATTGATGCAATCGAAAAGGATCTCGCAAAGGTTTTTCACGAAGAATCTTTATTTATAAAAATTGATGATGAAGGCAATATACTAGCGACGAACTCTCCATCAAATGAACTGATTAAGAATGTAGTAACGCCGGCATTTCTAAAAATTATTTCCGAGCAAAATAACGGAATAATTGAAGCTCCGGGACCCAATAAGCAGAATTACCTTTTTGTTTTTGCTACTACCAAGAGTAATTTGTTTCAGGATAAATTGTATTTAGTCGTTGGTGCAGACAAAGAAAGATTTTTTTCTGAAATAAATGCAACTCTCTTCAGAAATCTTTTTTTGATTGGGGCATTGTTTGCAATCATACTGGCTGGTGTTCTTACCTTGAGTGACAAGTACATTCTAAAAACTGTTAAGAAACTGATAAATGCGACAAATGAAATGTCAACCGGGAATTTAAGTGTTAGAAGTAATGTTGGTTACAACTCAGGAGAGTTGGGACAATTAGCTATGACTTTTGACCGGATGGCTGAATCGTTAGAAGATCAAAATAATAAGCGAAGCAAAATTGAAGAGACTCTGCGTGAAAGTGAAGAAAGATTTCGTAATCTGTTTGAACATTCACCGGTTTCTTTATGGTGGGAAGATCACTCCGAGATCAAAAGGTACATTGATCAACTCCGAGCCAGTGGGATCGAAGATTTTAGAATATATTTTCAAACGCAACCCGAAGAACTTGCACATTGCGTAACAATGTTGAAGGTTATTGCAGTAAACAAAGCAACTCTTCAATTGTATCAAGCAAAAAGCAAAGAGGATTTACTTAAGGGATTACTCATAATTTTTAGAAAAGAATCCTACGCAGTATTTACAGAGGAGTTGATTGCGCTAACATCAGGAAAGACGGTGTTTGAATGTGAAGCCATTACGCAAACCCTTACAGGTAAAAGAAACTATGTCATCTTCAAATTGTTAATACTGCCCGGCTATGAGGAGACTTGGTCGAAAGTACTTGTCTCAATGACAGACATTACAGAACGCAAGCAGGCGGAAGCGCAAATCCGTTTTCAAGCTTCCTTGCTTGAACAAGTATCGAATGGCGTTGCAGTAACGGATATGGAAGGGAAAGTGATTTACTGGAATCGCTATGCTGAAATCTTGCACGGCTGGAAGGCGGAAGAAGTAATCGGCAAATCGGTATTAGACTTTCTAGTTTCAGAGAAGCAGAAAAAACTTGCTCAGGAAATGATTAATTCAATTTTTCATAAAGAACGTGCAGAAGTTGAAATTCCCCTCTTGAAAAAAAATGGTGAGGATTTTCCCGCTCACGTGAGTTATTCTGTATTGCGGAATGCGTCTGGTGAGCCGAGAGGAATTTTGGGTATCAGTACCGATATATCAGAACGCAAACGTGCGGAAGGAACGATACGTCTCCAAAGTGAGATCGTCAAGAATATTGCCGAAGCCGTTTACCTTGTTAACGCTAATGATCTGACAATAATCTTCGCTAATCTCAAGATGGAGAGTATGTTTGGTTATGGACCGGGCGAAATGAATGGTATGCACGTCTCCATTATCAACGCACCATCGGGGGCAGATCCCGTGCAGGTAGCGAAGGAAATAGAAAAGACCTTGATTGAAGTAGGCACCTGGCGTGGTGAGGTGCGGAACATAAGGAAAGACGGAACTCCCTTCTGGTGTCAGGCTACTATATCGAGATTCGATCATCCTGAGTTAGGCGCAATCTACATTTCTCTACAGTTGGACATCACTGAACGCAAGCGGACGGAGATGTTGTTGCGTGAAGCCCATGAGCGACTTCAAACAATCATCCAAGCGTCCCCACTAGCAATTCTTGCTATAGATCCCCACGGCAGCATAATGAATTGGAACACCGGTGCAGAACAGATGTTCGGGTGGAGCGAACAAGAAACTGTAGGCAAAGTCTGCCCAACCGTGCCATCAGAATGGCTGTCGGATTTCCATGATATGATCACGCAAGTTGTTCAAGGCAAAACCTTTTCAGGACTTTTGCGATCTCGCCAGAAGAAGGATGGGACACAGATAAACGCCAGTCTTATCTCTGCACCGCTGCGTAATGCTGCTGGAGAGGCAATCGGCGCCATTGTAATCCTAGAAGATGTAACCGAACGGACAAAAAGTGAAGAAGAGAAAAGCAAACTTCTCACAGAGGTACAAGAAGCGGATAATCAACCTCGGCTTCTTTCACGCAGATTGCTCGAAACTCAAGAGAGCGAGAGAAAGAATATTTCACGGGAATTACACGATGAAATTGGACAAACGTTAACAGCGGCGAAAATTAACCTTCAATCAATTCAAAGAATTACCAAGTCTTCCAAAATAGCGGAAGATCTAGCAATAACTATTTCTTATATCGAACAATCTTTACAACAGGTAAGAGACATATCCTTAAATCTGAGGCCTTCAATTCTCGATGATCTGGGGATAGAAGCAGCGTTACGCTGGTTACTAAGGCGAATTGCAGAAAGCGCGAAGATCAAATGCGAATTAGTGTTTGACCTTCCCGGAGTTGAATTGTCGAAGGAGATGCAGCTAAATTGTTATCGAATTGCACAAGAAGCATTGAACAATATTGCAAAACATTCAAGAGCAAAAAATGCGGTTGTTAACCTGACTGCAGTAGAAGACGCAATACATCTTATAATTAAGGACAATGGTAAAGGATTTAACTTAAAAGAAGTAAGAGAACAAGCATTAAAAGGAAAAAGCCTTGGTATCTTAAGCATGGAAGAGCGTGCGCAATTAGCTGGAGGCGAATTCAAAATAACTTCATCAACAAAAAACGGCACAGAAATTCACACAATCTTTCAGCTTTAGGAATAAATAAAGGAAACACAACAGCATGAATGAAGTAAGAATAGTTTTAGCGGATGATCATAACATCGTTAGAGCGGGGGTGCGCGCGTTACTAGATAATATTCCAGAAATGAGAGTTGTAGCCGAGACGGGCAATGGACGAGAGGCGCTCGATTTAATTAGAAAACATAAACCGGATGTTGTGCTTCTAGATATTGCCATGCCGGAACTAAACGGATTAGAAGTTACTCAAATAGTGTCGAAAGAATTTCCCGCAATTAAAATTATAATCTTGTCGATGCATAAAAGTGATGAATATGTATTACAAGCTTTAAGATTCGGTGCAGCCGGATATTTGCTGAAGGATACTGCGGCAAATGAATTAGAACTTGCTATCAATGCTGTTATGAAAGGAGAGAAATATTTGGCGCCTTTTGTTTCAAAAAGTGTTATAGAGAATTTACTTACAAGGATAGACATTAAAGATTCTAAGGTAGAAATAAATAAACTGCCCTTGGAAAAGTTGACTTCACGGCAAAGAGAAATATTGCAGTTGATTGCCGAAGGAAACAGCACAAAAGAAATTGCGTTTAAGTTAAATGTGAGCATAAAGACCGTCGAAGCACACCGCAAACAATTGATGGACCGACTTCATATTTATGATATTGCCGGATTGGTACGGTATGCAATGAAGGTAGGTATTATCTCTAATGAGAAATAGTGGTACTCATTTATATAATGGAAGTCCATCACAAAAAACTTTGTAACTCACCTTACGCGGTTTTGGGGAATCCATCCCTTCGGAAATGGTTAAATGAATTTTCTTGCTCTTGATCATAATCTTAATCGCTTTTAATGAATAGCAAGGAAGATTAAGAGTAAGATTTCATCTTTCTTTTTGCGCAAGGTGAGTTTGTAAGTATCATCTAAGGTATTTCGCATACTGCTTTAAGGATTTTCCTAATACTTAAATCCGGAACTGCTGCATAATTTTGCAAGTAAAAAAACAAGCGGTGTAAAGAAACAAAAAATGAAAAAGAAACGTATTCTTTTAGTGGATGACAACAAGAAATTTCTAGAAGCCGCGAGCAAAATTATTAAAGCAACAAATGAAGCAGTGATAATCGGCGGTGTAACCACAGGAGAAGAGGCAGTTGAAAAAATTAAGCATGAGCATCCCGATCTTGTATTAATGGATGTCTCTATGCCGGGTATAGGAGGTTTAACAGCAACACGACTGATAAAGAAAATGGTTAATCCGCCTCAAGTAATCATCTTAACGTTGTATGACACGGTAGAGTATCGTGATGAAGCAAAAGCCGCCGGCGCAGACGGATTTATTTCGAAATCAGATCTTGCGAAAAGCCTTCCGGCAATTTTTTATGGCAGCTAAGCACGGAGTAATATTTTTAGTAAACAAGTTTAACGCAATCAATAGTATGTACTCCAGAGCAAGCTCTGGACACAAATCCGCAGCAACCTGCCCGCCGCTTTGCTTTGGCAGGCGGGGCTGCGAGGAATTATACCTAACCTTCCTACCTACCGTAG
>JAJYMU010000303.1 GCA_021786655.1 Bacteroidota bacterium | reverse complement strand
TCAAAAATATCATAAAAATACCGTATGGAGTTACAGCTTCATCAATTTGCAAGTGGGCTTATTTATTTGGCAAGGATTTATTAACTTTTAATTACGATTATCTTGAACCTAACTATTTTAAGAAATTCATACCAAAGGTAACGCGATGAAAAAATATATGACTCTTTTTCTGATCCTTTTCGTTTCGTTTGCTTTCGCTCAAACCGGGCCGAAGATTACTGCCAAGGTTGATCATTTTGATTTTGGAACCGTGGTTGAAGGTGAAATGGTAACTCACAGTTTCGAAATTGAAAACTCGGGCGACGCAAATTTGAGTATTGTTCGTGTTAATGCTTCGTGCGGATGCACTGCGGCGAAACCGGAAAAATCACTTTTGAAGCCGGGAGAAAAAACTTTCATTCATGTCGAGTTTAATTCCGAAGCAAGACTTGGTCAGCAGCAGAAATTTATTTATGTCTTTACAAACGATGTCAAGACTCCGGAATTTAAATTATCGCTCACTGGTGTAGTTGCCGATAAAAATACGGCGTTCATTGCCAAAGACGGCAAAAATCCAAAACTAGCTATAGACATGTCGCGATACGATTTTGGGACTGTTGGCGAAGGTAAAGTGGTCGAAGCAAAAATCGGTTTTAAAAACGAGGGGAAAGCGGTTTTGAAAGTCAACGACGTCAAAACATCTTGCGGCTGCACAGCGGCTTTGTTAAGCAGTAAGACTTTGGAGCCGGGGCAAAAAGGGACTTTGAGAATCGAGTTAGATACTTCTGGACGCGAAGGCAAACTTGTGAGAACTGTTACCTTATATACCAACGATCCGGTAGATCCAAATCAAACAGTAACCTTATTTGTAAATATTGAAAAGAGTAAACAATAATGGCATGGTTCAAAAGAAAAAAAGAAAATATTTCTCCTCACAGCAAGAAAGCAGAAATTCCGGATGGTCAGTGGGCTAAGTGCGAAGAGTGCGGAGAAATAATTCATACCAAACAATTGGAAGTAAATCTTTGGTGCTGCCCTAAATGTAATTTCCATTTTAGAATCGGCAGCGATCAATACATTTCTTTTCTGTTTGATAAAAATTCTTTTAAGGAGTTGGACCGCAAAATGAAATCCGGCGACCCGTTGGAATTTACCGATACAAAAAATTATGCCGACAGAATTGCCGCTACAATTAAGAAGACTGGAATCAATGATGCCGTTAAAACCGGAACGGGAAAGATTGATGGCAAGAAAGTTGCGTTCGCGTGTATGGATTTCAGTTTTATCGGGGGCAGCATGGGTTCGGTTGTCGGTGAAAAAATTGCACGATGTATTGATACCGCTTACGAAGAAAAAATCCCGTTAATCATCATTAGTCAAAGCGGCGGTGCAAGAATGATGGAAGGCGCTTTCTCGCTGATGCAGATGGCTAAGACGAGCGCCAGACTTGCAAGATTAGCCGAAGCCAAACTTCCGTTTATTTCTGTGATGGCTGATCCAACTACGGGCGGCGTTACCGCAAGTTATGCGATGCTTGGTGATCTGTTAATCGCCGAACCGAAAGCGCTTATCGGTTTTGCCGGTCCGCGCGTTATCAAAGATACAATCGGTAAAGATCTACCGGAAGGATTTCAGCGTTCAGAGTTTCTGCTTGAAAACGGTTTTCTCGATTTCATAGTGAACCGGAAAGATATGAGAGAGAAACTTTCGCAAGTGATCGACTACTTAACGTAACGGATATTTTTTTGAAGTGAACTTTCTGATCATCTTTGGAATTTCTTAGCCATCTTTTCGACGACTTCAACCGTATAATCAATCTCTTCGATTGTGTTTTGTTTCCCAAATGAGAAGCGTATTGTTCCTATCGCGTCTTCCACCGAGTAACCGGCTCCTAGAATAACATGTGAAGGTTTTAACGTGCCGGATGTGCACGCCGAACCGTTTGATACCGCGATGCCGTTGATGTCTAAATAAATCAGCATTGCTTCGGAATCGTTCTTGTAAAATTCCGATTTGAATGTTACGCTTAGAACATGTGGTGAGACTTCGGAACCGCCATTTATGCAAATTCCAACTTTGTCTATACCGGAAATCCCTTTGATCAATTTTTCTCTCAGCGTTCTGATGTGCTTTACATTCTCTTCCATGTTCGCATGTGCAATTCTAGCGGCTTCAGCGAATCCGGCAATAGCGGCAACATTTTCTGTCCCGCCGCGACGGTTGCGTTCTTGCGAACCACCGAAAAGGAGTGGTGAAACTGGTGTTCCGCTTTTCACAAATGCGAATCCGATCCCTTTCGGCCCGTAAATTTTATGAGCTGAACCGCAAAGCGCATCAACGCCCAAATCTTTAACATCAATTTTTATTTTGCCGAAGCTTTGAACAGCATCGGTGTGAACATAACTTTCTTTTTTCTTGGCAACTGCAGCAATATTCTTGATCGGATTAACCGAACCCGTTTCGTTGTTAACGTGCATGACCGAAACCAATGCGGTATCGAAATCAACACATTTGGCAAGCGAATCTATATCAACGGAAGTCGATTGCAGAACATCGGCAAGCCGTAAACCGAATCCTCTTTTCTCCAATTCAAGAGACGAATCGAGAACGGAATGGTGCTCAACTTTAGATGTAACTACGAATTTTCTTTTTGTTTCTTGAAATGCGCCGCGTGCGATTCCAAACAAAGAAAAATTGTTGGCTTCCGTCCCGCCGCTGGTAAAATAAATTTCGCTGGGATTGGCATTTATAAAACCGGCAATGGTTTCGCGCGCTTCTTCAATTGCAACGCGCGAGGTTCTTCCGAACGAATGAATTGAAGATGGATTTCCGAAATCTTCGGCTAGATAAGTTTTCATCTTCTCGAAAACTTTCGGATGTACTGGCGTGGTTGCGGCATTATCTAAATAAACTTTCATGAAATCCTTTCTATCAGCTATCGTATACTTACGTCGCCGTAATGAATCTTCTCGCGCTTCTCGCCTTGTTTAAGAATTAAAAATCCGTCATCATCAATATCTTCAAACAAACCGAACCTTGTCTTTTCTTCGTCAACTACTTTCACTTTTTCACCGATCATCTTGCATCGTGAACGCCAATCGTTCAGAATCTTTTTGTAATCTTCTTTTGCCTCGTCCAAAATGCTTTCGAAATTGTTAAGTACTTCGCTAAGAAGTTTTTCGCGGCTTACAAGCGAGTGAAATTCTTTTCGAACCGATGTCGGGGGAATATCGAACTTACCGGGAAAGTTCGGCTGGTTAACATTGATTCCAATGCCGACAACCAGTTTGGAAATTTTATTTCCTTTTGAAGTTGACTCAATCAATATACCGGCAATTTTTTTCTTGCCGATCAGAACGTCGTTGGGCCATTTCAATTCAACGTTAAGCTGATACAGGTTTTCAATCGCTTGGGCTACGGAAATCGCTGCGCCGAGATTAATCATGTTAATTTTCGATTCCTTCAAATCGCGTTTCAGCAAAATAGAGAACGTTAAATTTTGTCCGGGGCTGCTTAACCATTCGCGGTTTTTTCTTCCGCGTCCCTTGCTTTGATGCTCTGCAAGAATCACGGTTCCGTTTTGTGCAAATTCTTTGCTGGTCAACAAAACCGAGTTTGTTGAATCAACTTCGTCGCTGTAAATAAAATTTCTTCCGACAAATTCGGTGTCTAACTTGATATCAAATTCTTCAATGTTGAACATATTTTCTCCGTATCAATTCAAAAAATGAACAAAAGTCTTTCTCTCTGCCATAATTTCCGTTATGCCATTAATATTGAATGATTGTCTGCCAAATATCCAGATTGCCGCAATTTCTCTTATGGTCGCTTAACTTCAACAAAACAAAACACTTAACAAAATTTTCTGTCTGGCACATGGCTTGTTTATAAATGATCAAAAAAAACAATAGGAGGATAAAATGACACTCATAAAATTTGAACCTTTGAGAGAAATTGAAAGTCTCCATGACAGAATCCAAAAGTACTTTGATGACTTTTCTGGCTTTGGTTTGAATTTCAATTTCAACGATAATTTTTCTCCCAGAATTGATGTCTCGGAAGACAAAGATCATATTAACGTTGTTGCCGAAATACCGGGCGTTAAGAAAGAAAATATTAAAATCACTCTGCAAGATAATATTTTGACCATTGAAGGCGAAAAGAAAAAATCATCTGAGCAAAAAGAGAAAAATTTCTATCGGAACGAAAGAATGTACGGATCGTTTAAACGTTGTTTTACGCTTCCTGCTGAAGTTGATTCCGAGAAAGTTGAAGCCAAGTTCGAAGACGGAATGCTCAATGTTCAATTGAAAAAGATTGAACCAAAAACAAAAAGTGAAAAAATAATAGAGCTGAAATAATCCTTCGGCTCACCTTAAAAAATTATACATCTAAAGGAGAAAAAGTAAAATGGGAAAAATTATAGGAATCGATCTTGGCACTACAAACTCATGCGTTGCGGTGATGGAAGGTAATGAACCGGTTGTGATTCCAAATTCAGAAGGTGGAAGAACAACTCCTTCTGTTGTTGCTTTCACTAAAACCGGCGAGCGATTGATTGGTCAGCCGGCAAAAAGACAAGCTGTTACAAATCCGAAGAACACCATTTTTTCAATAAAACGATTCATGGGAAGAAAAAGAGAAGAAGTTAATACCGAATCAAAAGAAGTTCCGTACGAAGTTGTTTCCGGCGATAACGGTTCGGCAAGAGTTAAGATTAGCGATAGATTGTATTCGCCTCCGGAAATTAGCGCGATGATTCTTCAGAAAATGAAAAAGACTGCGGAAGATTATCTTGGTCAGGAAGTAACCGAAGCGGTTATAACCGTTCCCGCGTATTTCAACGATGCACAACGTCAAGCAACAAAAGATGCCGGTGAAATTTCCGGACTGCATGTTAAAAGAATTATCAACGAACCGACTGCCGCAGCTTTGGCTTATGGTTTAGACAAGAAGCACAAAGATCAAATCGTAGCCGTTTATGATCTTGGCGGCGGTACTTTTGATATTTCTGTATTGCAACTTGGCGAAGGTGTCTTTGAAGTT
>JAJYMU010000151.1 GCA_021786655.1 Bacteroidota bacterium | reverse complement strand
AATTAATCAAAAACAGTCGTCAAAAAATAACAAATGAGTTTCAAAAACCAAAAATTAATTTCTATTTAGCAACAGATTTTTATTTGTGCGAGTTCAACATCAATTAGTTTCTGGAGTTGAACTTCTTTTTATCCTGTAAATAAAAAATCCGGCAAGAATCATTACGATTAAAACACCAAGTATTACTAACGTCAAATTCACCTTTGATGCTTTCTCAAATGTAACTGTCATCTCCTGAGCTGACGCCAGAGATGCAAGCGACATCGTCCACTTAACGGTGTTGGTTTTGTAATCCACATCGTTTTGCGCAGCATTCGTGGATATAATTTTGCCGGGCAATGTTAACTCGTATTTCCATTTGTAGTTGCCGAACATCATCTGCATCATACCGTTGGCAACTTCACTCCCGGCGGAATCTTTTTCAGCACTTCCGGGTTTGGCAAGAAGTTTACGCGTGAATACCATATTTCCGATGGCATCCTCGGAAAGATTAATCGTGCCCATCATACCTTGCTGCATACTATCTTTGTTTGCTTCATTCAATGCTTGTAAGGATTCGAACGACAGATTGATTTCAACCCATTTGTTTCCGTCTTGAGTATAAGTCCGGCTTCCTAAAAACTTAATTCCCTTTTTACCGGAATACTGTTCCTTAATTTTGCTTTCGTCAAAGTCTTTGAAATTGCTGCTGTCGGCAATTCCGCCGAATAACGATTGATTTACACCAACAGCGAATGTAATTGTTCCGCTGCCGTCATAATTAAGTTTCATTTTCTCCTGGTAGTCAATACAGCTTGAGAGAACAAACAATAATAATGCGGCAAGAAAATATTTTTTCATATTCACACGCCTCAAGATTTATTTGAAAAAGGAATTCTATCAGTTCTTTCTTTCAATCACAAAACTGACTAAGCTTTCAAGAGAAAGTTTGGACTCGGAATCGTTGAACACTTTCAGATTGTTCACGGCTTTACCGGCATATTCTTTAGCAATTTGGTCGGCATAAGTAATTCCGTCGTAGCGCTGGACAAAAGCAATAACTTCTTCAACGTTGACTTTTTTTGCACCGCTTTTTATTGATGAGATAATTTTCTTGGATTCATCCGCCGGCGCTTTAGATAAAGCATGAATAAGGGGTAAAGTTAATTTCTTTTCTTTTATATCGCCGCCAAGAGGTTTGCCGAAAACACTTTTTGAACCGACATAATCGAGAATATCATCACGAATTTGAAATGCTATTCCAAGATTTTCACCGAACTCCCGGAGCGATTTTATTTTTTCTTCATCGGTTGTGACTGCTAGCGCACCAACCTCGCAACAAGTGGAAAAGAGCGACGCGGTTTTATCGGAGATTATTCTGAAATATGTTTCTTCGTCATTATTAAGTTTTCTGGTTTTACTGATTTGTAAAAGTTCACCTTCCGACATTCGTTTAACCGTGTCGGTGATTACTTTTAAGAAATCAAAATCTTTCTGATAGACGGCGATCATCAATCCGCGGGAAAGTAAATAGTCGCCCATGAGAACGGCAATTTTATTCTTCCACACAGCATTAATTGACGGAAAATTTCTACGTGTCTCGGCGTTATCCACCACATCATCGTGAACTAAAGTTGCAGTGTGAAGCAATTCAACCATCGCGGCTCCCCTGTAGCTGCGGTCGGAAATTTCTCCCGCAACTTTGCTGGAAAGTAATACGAGCAGCGGACGAATTTTCTTTCCTTTTTGCTTTAGAATGTAACGTGCAACAAGATCAACTAGGGTAACTTTGGATTTAAGAGATTCTTTAAATATCTCATTGAACTTCTTCAGTTCACCGTCGATAGGTCGAGCAATTTCTGAGAGGGATTTCTTTATCAAGATTTCTTTTGCGAAAATTTTGCAACTAATATACTTACTTCATATAAGAAAACCAATGGAATGGCAAGCAGCACTTGCGAAACGGGATCGGTGCCGGGACTTAATATTGCGGCAAGAAACATTATCACTACGATTGCATGACGTCTATACTTTCTCATGAAACCCGCAGTAAGAATCCCAAGTTTCGAGAGGAAAAAAGAGAGCATCGGAAGTTCGAATACCAGCCCGGCTCCTAAAATTACGCTGATGATGATCGAAAAATATTCATCGATAGAAAAGTTGTTTGCAATATCGTGTGAGCCGAACCCAGCCGCAAATTTCAAAGTTAACGGAAGCATCAAAAAGTAAGCAAACACAACGCCGCACAAAAAACAAAACGTGGTAAAGATTACAATCCATTTAACATATTTCTTTTCGGTGTGCTTAAGCGCTGGTGCGATGAATTTCCAAACATGATAAACAACATTCGGTAAGCTGATTATGAAACCTATGATCATTGCGACTTGAAAATAAAGGAACAGCTGTCCGAACGGACGCAAATTTTGAAGTTTAAACCCGGCTACTTTTGCCGGAACAAGTAGAACATGGTCAATAAAAAAGTCTATGAAAATCCATGCGAAAATTGTCCCGACAACAATTCCCAACAGCGAATAAATTATTCTCCACCTTAATTCTTCAAGGTGATCGAGAAAGCCCATTTCAACTTCGGCAGAGGACTCTTCTTCGTCTAATATATTTTCTTCTGAATCGGCCATGATAAGTTTAGTTTAATTCCGGATACAGCGGAAATTTAGAACAAAACTGAGCAACTTCGGTTTTAATTGATGCAAGCGTTTGTTCGTTGTCAATATTTGTTATCGCCCAGTCTATAAACGATGCGATAATTTTCATTTCGTTTTCTTTCATGCCGCGTGTTGTAACTGCCGGTGTACCAATTCTAATTCCGCTTGTAACGAACGGACTTTTTGTATCAAACGGAATCATATTTTTATTTACAGTTATGCCGGCAGCGCCGAGAGCGTTCTCAACTTTCTTACCGCTCAAATCTTTTTTAGTCAGATCAACCAACATTAAATGATTATCCGTTCCGCCGGAAATTATATCATAGCCGAGACCCATCAACTCGTTCGCAAGAGTTTTTGAATTCTTTATGATCTGCTTGGCGTAAGTTGTGAATGAATCTTGAAGCGCTTCGCCGAATGCAACTGCCTTCGCCATGATGACGTGCATCAAAGGACCGCCTTGAATTCCCGGCATGACCATTCCGTCTAAGATTTCCGACATGAGTTTCAGCCGGTCACCTTTCAAAGTCTTGATGCCGAACGGATTGTCTTTATCTTTGCCGACTAAAATAATTCCACCGCGCGGACCGCGAAGCGTTTTATGTGTTGTTGATGTAACAACATCACAATACGTAAGCGGATTGTTCAATAAACCTTTTGCAATCAAACCAGCAGGATGAGCCATATCGCACATTAGCAGCGCGCCGACCTTATCCGCAATCTCTCTAAACTTTGCATAATCCCAATCACGGGAATAAGCGCTTGCGCCTGTAACGATTAATTTCGGTTTCTCTTTCTTAGCCAAGTCTTCAATCAAATTGTAGTCAAGCAATTTTGTTTCTTTGTTCAACGTGTATCCGACAGCATGGTAAATCTGTCCGGAGAAATTAACGTGAGAACCGTGAGTTAAATGTCCGCCGTGATCTAAACTCAAACCTAAAATTGTATCGCCCGGTTTAAGCAAAGTCATGTAAACAGCCATATTGGCTTGCGATCCGCTGTGCGGCTGAACGTTAACATATTCGGCGCCGAATAATTTTCTTAAACGTTCGCGTGCAAGGTCTTCCGCCATGTCAACAAATTCACATCCGCCGTAGTATCGTTTGCCGGGATAACCTTCGGCATATTTGTTGGTTAATACCGATCCGGCAGCGCTGAGAACAGCGAGACTAACAAAATTTTCCGACGCGATTAATTCTAAGTGGGTTTCTTGGCGTTTCAATTCAAGACTGGCAACTGAAAGAACTTCTGGATCATTCTTTAAATAGTTTAGCATAGTCGTTGTAATTTTTTGTTTGCATATTAGTTAATTATCCGATGCGATTCAAATTGCGGCAAATAGAATTGTTTTTCAAAAACGAGTAAATAATTTGCGAGAATAAATTTACTTCAACTAAAATTAACGTTCCGTGCGGATGAACCAGAGCTCTCCAATACTCAACCCAACGGTAAACTTGAAAAAATTTTCTTTGACCAAATTGTTTGCTGTTGTTCCCCGCGTTCCGTATTGGAATCCGAAATCAATTGTGTTATCAAAACTCAGCGGCATTGAACATCCGGCATATACGGAGTATTGGTTCAATCCGGTTCCGTTAATTCTATATTGTGATTGCTCGTAACTAAGTCCGCCGCGCAGCATCACATGATCCCAAAACGCGTTCGAGCGAGTTTCAACATTATTGTATTCAAAACCGAAACTCACCTTGTAGAAATCTTGCATGTAACTAGAGACTACATCGTTCTCGGCAAACTCACTGAACTTTTGGTAATAGTAATCCAATGCAAAAGTATAATTGTCCGTCCACTTGAATGATGCGCCGACCCCAAATTTGAAAGGCAATTTTGTTTTGTATGTGTTTGTTGCAAGGGTAATTGTTCCAATGGTAGTTAGTGAGTTATCAAGAGAATCGCTTGTCAGCATAACTGTCGGTGTGAAGACAACGCCTATTCTGAAATCTTTGAAATTTTTCGTATCGAAATATTTTGATAGATCACTGGAAATTATTCCGGCAGTAAATCCCATTCCATGATAACTTATTTCTTTCCTAAAGGTTGCATTTCTAAAAGTTGAACCGCTTGCAAACGTTACGGCTGAACTGTTGGTAATTCTGCCGATGTAGTATTCGTATGAAAGACCGAGAGAAAAATCGAACGGCAGCCTATAGGAAGCGCCGAGAAAAAATCTTTGCATCCCGCCCGTGCCTTGATAATTCAGCGTGTAGGGATCGACAATCATATCAACATTCTGGTCGGCAATTTTCTGAGAAAAATTATATTCAACATTTGATACCGGCACAAGTCCAACTACGGCAGAAATTCCATTATCGTGATCGATCGGAAATCCAAATGTAAGTCCGTTAAAATATGTTCCGGATTGGTAAGTT
>JAJYMU010000119.1 GCA_021786655.1 Bacteroidota bacterium | reverse complement strand
CAAGTTCCATTCCAAACCGTATATCATCTCTTTCAACTTTTGCAGTTAAAAAAATGAAGGGGATTGATTTTGTGCTATTGTTTTTAGATAACTCCCTAAGAACAGCATAGCCGTCTATACCCGGCATCATTATATCGCAGATTATCAAATTCGGAAGCTCGCTTTGGGCGATAGTAATTCCCTCTTTGCCGTTCTTAGCAGTATAAACTATGAAGCCTTCTTCGCTAAGCAATACGTTGATAATTTCCCGGATATCTTTCTCGTCTTCAATAACTAATATTTTTTTCATATTGCCTCTGAGGGATTTCGACGGTGACGGCGGTTCCTTTACCAAGTTTAGATTGGATGTTTATTTTCCCTTTGTGCAAATCAACAGCATGTTTTACAATTGACAGCCCCAAGCCGGTGCCGGGTATTTCTGTGGTATTTGCAGCCCGATGAAACGGCTCGAATAAATGCTTTACATCTTCATCCGGAATTCCGATTCCTTCATCGGCAACCGAGATCTGGATCCAATCTTTAATGGACGTGATGGACAACTCAACTTTACCGCCTTCCGGTGAATACTTAAATGCGTTTGAAAGCAAATTCGTTAGGATAAATTTTATCAATTTAGAATCCAGACTGTATTTTATTTTTTCCATCGAGTAATTGAATACAAAATTATTTCTCTCATTTATATTGGATTTTGCTTCTTCTATTATTTCAGCGCATAATTGATGCAAGTCAACCATATCTGGGTTGAATAAAATCTTACCGCTTTCAGTACGGCTAATTGTCAATACATCATCCAAGAGTTTTGTTAAATAATCCACGGATTTTTTTATCTTGTTAAGATACGCGTCTTGCTTTTCTTCGTTCCATTTTTTGCCGTAACGCTGTATCAATTCTGCCGAAGAAAGGACAGAAGTAAGCGGCGTTCTAAACTCGTGCGAGGTGGTAGAAATGAATCTTGTTTTTAATTCGTTAAGTTCTTTTTCTTTATCTAGTGATTGCTTCAACATCATTTCAAGTTCTTTTTCTTTTTGAAGCTGCGCCATTAAATCCGCGTTAAGACGGTCTAGTTCTTCAGTTCTTGTTTCCACTAATTCTTCAAGATGCTCGCGATATTTCTGAAGTTCTTGTTCCGCTTTCTTGTAATCTGTGATATCCCTTGTTATACCGATAAGTGCGTAAGGTTCCCCTTTATCATTCAGTACAGAGGAAGTGCTGAGAGAAATCGGAAATTCGGTTCCATCCTTTTTTATATTCAATAATTCACCAAACCAACCGTTGTGTAGAGTAGCATTTTTAATAACTTCAGGGGTCGGTTCCGGATCTGAAGGCGCACGAACGAGTTCAATATTTTGACCAATAAGTTCGTTCTCTTCATATCCGTAAGTTTTTAGAAACGATTCGTTTACAAATAGTATGTTATTGCAGGTATCCGTTAAGCTAATACAATCGCTTGTGCTTCTTACCGCTTCGGCAAGAAGGTGAATAGTTTGTTCTGCATTCTTGCGTTCTGTGATATCATGCGCAATACCTTGAAGTCCAACAACCGCATCATTTTTTACAATAGGATATTCATAAACTTCAAGAAGAATTTTATTGCCGTTTGCATGTTTGATTTCCACTAGTATTGTTTCATCCAAAAATTCTCCGCGGAGGTGCGCCCGGGTTTTGTCTTTTGCCAGCTCATTACTTTCCGAATCGGTAGCGTACCAATGCTTTTGACCGATCCACCGGTCAACAGTGTATCCGGTAATTGTTTCAACCGAAGGCGAGATATAAGTAATGTTTGCCTCAGAATCCTGTGTATAGAAGAAAAAATAGGGAGTACCTTCAATGATCATCCTCATTTTTTCTTCACTTTCAATCAGTGCGGTTTCAGCTTCTTTTCTATCAGTAATATCTTGAATGACGCCAAATAAAATTCTGTTCCTCCTGTCATAATTAGCAACAGAGTGAATATCTTTAATCTCACCAGTGTCAACAGTTCTAATTTTGAATTCTATATCGTAAAGCTCATCTTTTTCAATCAAATTTTTGAGAGCGAGGTCCATTATATGCCGGTATTCCGGTAGCGCGACTTTTTTAACAACTTCAAATTCCATCTCATTCCAATCAACTCCATAGATTTTAGCTGCCCCTTCGGAGGCAACTATAATTTGAGAATCCAAATGCAATTCCCAATTGCCGGACTTGGAAGTAAGTTCTGCTCGCTTTAATCTGGCTTCACTTTGACGAATAAGTTTTTCGACTTTATACTCAGTGGTTTTATCACGGAAGACTAAAACCACGCCTTCAATTTTTCCCAGCTCATCTCTGATGGGTGCACCGCTATCTGCTATTGGTATTTCTTTTCCGTCCTTTGAAATTAAAAGCGTATGATTTGCCAGCCCTACAACAACTCCTTCTTTTAAAACTTTATGTACCGGATTTTCTACTACGTTTCTCGTTCCTTCATTAATAATATTGAATATTCTTTCAATCGGTTTGCCTATTACCTCCGTTTCACTCCAGCCGGTTAATTCTTCGGACATGCGATTCATTTGTTTAATATTTCCATTCGTATCGGTGGTAATTACTCCGTCTCCAATACTGTAAAGTATTGTTCTAAACTCCTGATAGTACTCTCGCAGTTCTTTTTCCTTGACAAATAATTCTCTATAGATATTTCTTTGGCGGTAATGATAGTACCAGATAAACCCCGCGCTAAGAGCTAAGACTAAAAGAATTGTAAATGAGATAATTACTTTTTCTCTAAAATAAAGATCGGCGTAAATTTCGTTGTCATCCTCTTGAGCAATCATCACCCATGGAGTGCCGGGTACCGGGCTAATGTAAGCCAGTACTTTCGAACCGTGATAACTCACGCCTTCAAAAATCCCCTTGTAACCAAGCACAGCTTGTACAGCAGGAACTTCTTTTCTTGTTAAAGGTATGCATAATTTCAGGGCAGTGTTTTTCTGATGAGTGAGTTCATTTAAATAGAGCGCCCCGTTTTTTTCTTTTCTTAAAATTAAAGTCTCGGCGGTTTTACTTGGCGTCGGCCATGTCTTAATAAGCGGGTATAAGTAATCATTTGGATCAACACGAAAAATTATGGTTGCAATTACTTTATTGTTGTTACCTAAAACCGGCGCTATGTAATCAAGGTGAATTTTATTGTGCAATTGACATAAATACAAATCTGTGTTGATTATTTTTCTCGCCTTTATCGCCTCTTTAACAAATCCCTTTGTTGTAGCATCTATCTGCTTCTGTTTGTGCTCCAAAGAAAGCAATAAATTTCCTTTAGCATCGGTAATCATAATATTTCTATAAGTATTATCGGCATTAATCAAAGCAATTTTTTTCATTATTTCCGATCTGATAGAAATATTTGATTTAGAACCAAGCCACTTTTCCAAGCCGTTAATAAAGAAAGGTCCTTGTGAAAAAACTTTTGCGTCGGATAATCTTTCCTTATTCCAATTGACAATTTGAGATATCTTCAGACTGGCAATCGCTTTGAGCTGGTTATTCGTCTCAGCGTGTATAGTATTTTCTTCGTAAGAAAAATAAAAATAAGAGCATGAAATAATAAGAAGACTTATCAAACCGGTAAGAGCAAGCACGTTTCTTTTTTTCGTTAAGAACATATTATTTTTTTTCCCCATTATAATTAGTATTTATGTCCCGGCAGATTAAATGAAATAGTCGTTCCTTTACCAACTTCACTTTCCACTGATATTGTGCCGCCATTTTTTTCTACAAATTCTTTGCAGATAATTAGCCCTAGCCCGGTTCCATTTTCCCCCTTTGTGCCTTTTGTAGTTACGTGCATATCTATCTTAAACAAATTGTTTGCTATTTCCGGTTTCATACCTACGCCGTTGTCGGCAATCTCAACTTTTACGATGTCACCATAGGCAGCGGCTTTAACTGTTATAACGCCATTCGGATTAGTAAATTTTATAGCATTGGAAACCAGATTACGAATAACTGTTTCTATCATATCGGAATCTGCAAATGCTTTTACGTCTTTATCAAATTCCGATTGCAAAGCAACACCTTTATTTGTTGCAGCTATGCTTTGCGATTTAAATACCGAGTTAGTTATTGCAGACAACGATATTTCTACAGGATTGAATTCAATTCGGTCCAGATTTAGCCGGGACCAGGTTAAAAGGTTGTCTATCAATGTCAACAAATCTTTCAACGAAGAGTAGACTCCATCGATGTAGAATTTTTTTTCTTCGTCCGGCAGAACGGAATAATCCTCAATCAATATTTCTGCAAATCCCAGCATACCGCTGAATGGACTGCGCAGATCGTGTGCAATAATTGAAAAGAATTTATCTTTTTGTTTGTTGAGTAATTCCAATTCTTTCTGAGTTGCAATCAATTTTTCATGAAATTCAATTCTTTGCGTTATGTCGTCCATCACCCCTACAATTCCGATTACATCATTCTTGTCGTTATACAAAGGAGCTTTGTTTATACTTAACCATACTGATCTTCCATCAGGAAGGGAAATTTTCCGTTCAATATTCTTTAAGGCGATCTTATTATGAATTACCGCCTCGTCTTCTTCATCGGCAAGCCATTTATCACTCTTTGAAATCAAGTTAACATTATTGTAATGGAGTATTCTTTCCCAGTCTACTTTGAAAAAGTCCAGAAATGCTTGATTCGCCAGCGTAAATTTCTTTTCCAAGTTCTTTACAAATATAAATGCCGGAGCGGTATTGAGAATAATATCCAATTCTTTTCTTTTGCCGGCAATTTCTGCGGTTAACTTTCTGCGTTTTTTTACATCGGTAATAATTATTAAAAACAGAAAAGTTAAGAGTACTATATAAACTAATATCAGAGCAAAAAAATAATTTAAGTTGTTTCCAAGTTTGGTATGAAATGCCTGTATCTGTTCTATTGTTACCTGCTCTTCTTCATCGTCCAACAATTGCCAGTAGTTATCGAGTTTCTTATAGATATTATCTTCAATACGAATGATCTCAAGATCCATAAGTTCGGTGTGCTTCAAAGAAAAAGAAAGATGGTTT
>JAJYMU010000302.1 GCA_021786655.1 Bacteroidota bacterium | reverse complement strand
ACGAGTAAATTCTTCCGCGAACACTGTCTTCCAATGCCGGAAATATTTTTGTCCCCGGGCTAACTTTCATCCACCCCAAGTAATCGTTTGTGGTGAAAATTTTATTACCGGTTATTTGTATCGAGAAAATTTCTTGAGCAGAAAGGAAGGTGTAGGTGAAAAAGAAAAACGCGAGACAATTTCTAATAATTCGGCGAGTCATCAATTATCTTCATCTTTTATCTTCATCTTTTTACCGACTGGCGTAACTTTCACTGTATCAACATAACGATTCATTTGATCAAACGAGACGGAACATGTTTTGAGCATTGAAGCGTTTGCCGCGCCCAATGCCGCTGCAATTTTTGCGAACTCTTCAAACACAAGAGACTTTTCCATACCGTAGGCAACTCCAGCTACGAATGCATCGCCGCTTCCAGTTGCATCTAATGTTTGAATTTTCGGCTGATCAATCTTGTAGTGAAAATCAAATTTTGAAACGTACGCCGCATTTGCGCCGTCGGTTAGAAAAGTTAGTTTTACCCCTTTGGAATATAGCCCGCGCAAGTATTCAAGTTTGTTTGATTCGCTGTGAAGTGACATATTGAGCGACCTTTCAACTTCGGAAACGTTATTGTGAATCGCAGTCGGCGACGCATCGATGCAATTTTTGAGATGGTTGCCGTAAGTATCAAGTATGGAAACTTTATCATGTTTGTTTGCAAGCTTGATTCCGAATGGAAAAATATCATCTGCCGCCGGAGAGGGAGAACTTCCGGCGAAAACTACGATTGAGCAATTCTGAATCATCTTCTCAAGTTTACTTTTGAAGTCCGATGATTCCGAAATATTTACTTCGCTGTTTGTGCCGAAAAAGGTTGAGATGCGATTTGAATTCTCTTCGATGATTACATCTGCCGAACGCGTTTCGGATTTTGTTGAAACAACACTCAAATCAATTTTGTCATTGGTGATGCAATGACGCAAAATTTTTCCGTTGTTTCCGCCCAGGAAAGTAAAAGCATGATTCGGAATTCCGAGAAAGTTTAATTGCCGGCTTACGTTTATTCCTTTTCCGCCCGCAGAAAAAGTTTCTCTGATGCTTCTGTTTTCTTTTCCAAGTTCAACGGAATGAAAAAACAATCGTCTTTCTAAAAGCGGATTGATTGTAACAGTGAGAATCATTTTTAAAGTAGATTTAAAAAATTATTATGCGGAATGAATTAAACATTTATAGTAACTCTACGTTCTGCACTCTTCACTCTTGCTTAACGTTCTATCACTGTCTATATCCAGGCCAACGGCTGTAATCCGGATTGACAAGCCTGTAATCTCCAAACCCGGTTTGATCGGAAAAAACAAAACTGCGGTTCAGATCGTAATAATCCCAAATCTCATACGGCTTTGCATCGGGATCCATCGGATGCCGTTCAACGTAACTGGGCGGTCCGAACGTAACATAGACCATTCCCATGTCGGAATGCCATCCTGCGCCAAATCCTTTGAAAGTTTTGTTTGCGTATTCGATTCTCCGGTAATATTCATAAAGAATCGGGTTCTCCTCAATTTTCGGATTAGGTTTTTTCTTATCCCAGTAAGCAAGGAATCGGTTAAGTTTTTCATCGTATGTCTTAGCGTCTTTAATAAAATCTAATTCTTCCGGCGTTGCGATGTAAAGCATTTCATCAACGGCCAGGTCGAGATCGGTTATGGTATTCGGCACACCGTAGATTATCGAATAAAACTTTTTCTCGGTTGTCTCAACATCTTTCCAATCTTTGTTCTTCAATGCAACTTTCAATGTATAATCTCCCAAAGAAAAGTTTGCGTTTTTGATTGTGTGTCTGATAAGATTATTTCCGGCTTTTAATGTACGGGGATCATCCTGCTTGAAAGATTTACCGCTCTTTAATTCGTTCATCGAGTATTCAAGAACTATGTCGCGGGCTTTGTTCGAATAAATAGTGAAGAAGAAAGAAAGTGAATCGGTTTTATTTGTAACAAAGGTTGAAACATTCGGAATAATTTTTTCACCGGTAGAATCTTTAACGACATCGGAGATAAACATTACGTCGCTCATACCGAGAGTGTCGGAAATCTGCCGGACGGTTAACGGAATTTCCTTAAAAGATGTTCTTCGGGATTCCGAATCCTCGATTATACATTTCAAAAAATACTTGCCGGGATTCATGTCGTAACTTTTGTAGCTCAGATTGAAATTATTTTTGGAAAGCGTCTGATCGAAATCATCCGACTTAACGCGTTCTTTCCAGATTCTTTCAAACAGAACGTTCTTCTTACTCTCGTCTAGGAAAGTTAAAGTAACGTCATACGTGGCGTGATATGAGTTTTCCTTTTTTACAAATTGAATGCTTGAATAAGGGACTTTTACAAACACATCGACACGCGATTTATTCGGAACTGCGCTTTTGTAGTTGGCATAATCGACCGAAAAATTAATAACGCTTCCGAAAGCACCTGCGCGGGCAGAGTATTCGACTTGCGCGTATAAAACCGCTCCTAATAAACACCAGATCAATGCCAACCGTTTCATTGTGACTCCTTTGCTTGCGTATGTAGCTCGCTAACTTTAGTTAAGTTACCAAATAAATCATACTCATTGCAATCGTAAATTTCAACGTCATAAAATTCACCAATCTCTAATGCACCTTTTTTTGCATCTATTATTACTTCGCCGTCCACTTCCGGCGCGTCGCGTTCGGTTCGTCCTATGTACTGATTGTTTTCAAACGCGTCGATGACCACTTTCATTTTTTTGCCGATAAACATGCGATTCTTTTCTTCCGAAATATTTTTTTGAATTTCCATTAGTGTTGCTTTCCGTTCTTCTTTTGTTTCCAGCGGAATCGGGTCGTTAAGGATGAAACTCGGAGTGTTTTCTTCAACCGAATAATTGAACACGCCGAAACGGTCAAATTTTATATCGCGGACGAAGCCGCAGAGTTCCTCAAATTCATTTTCTGTTTCATTCGGGTAGCCGACAATAAAAGTCGTCCGCAAAGTTAAGTTTGGAATTCGTTCTTTCAACTGTTGCAGAAGTTCTATTGTTCTTCTTTTCGTTATACCGCGCCGCATGGATTTTAAAACATTATCGGAAATATGCTGAAGTGGAATGTCGATGTATTTACAAATTTTCGGATTGACGGCGATTTCTTCTATCAGTTCATCCGGAAGATGAGAGGGATAAACATAAAGTAAACGAATCCATTCTATGCCGGCAATCCCGGATAATTTCCGCAGCAGCTCGGCAATGTTTCTTTTGCCGTATAAATCGATTCCGTAATCGGTCGTGTCTTGCCCGATGAGAATTAATTCTTTAACTCCTTTTGCGGCGAGCAGCGACGCTTCGTTTAGCAATTCATCCATCGGTTTGGTTTTATGAACTCCGCGCATAAGCGGGATAGCACAAAAGGAACACGGGTTATCGCACCCTTCGCTGATTTTCAGATAAGCAAAATGTTTCGGCGTTGTAACTATTCGCTCGCCGAGCAATTCATATTTTAAGTTGCCGCCGAATTCGCGGACAATTCCTTCGTAAGCTTCGGTTCCAAAGAATGCATCGACTTCAGGAATCTCTTTCATTAAATCATTCATGTATCTTTCCGAAAGACAGCCGGCGACTATAACTTTTTTTAGCCTTCCTTTTTTCTTCAACTCGATGGCAGAAAGAATTGTGTTGATGGATTCCTCTTTGGCCGCGTCAATAAATCCGCACGTGTTGATCACAACGGAATCGGCTTTGTTGGGGTCGCCGATCAGATCAAATTTATTCAGTTTCAATTGACTCATCAGCCGTTCGGAATCAACTGTGTTCTTCGAACAGCCGAGAGTTATAACGGAAATTTTTTCTTTGTTCATGTGAAAAAATCTTTCAGGTAAATCATAACGTTTGTTTTGGAATATTATCTTGCTCTTAAGCTTATTCTTGCTCTTACTCTGTCTTTCATCGTGTGGATTAGTACCGCCCAGATTAAGAGCCTGCCTCGACTTTCTCTGCCTCGATTCAACCATCGGGACGAAACGGGTCGGGCAAGAACAGAAGAACAAAGCTTTACTTGGCTATATAATTGAGGTACAAATATACAACCGGCGCAGAGAAAAGTAATGAATCGAACCGGTCAAAAATTCCGCCATGACCCGGTATGATTGAAGACGAATCCTTAACAAAAGTGTCCCGCTTGATCAGACTTTCGATTAGATCGCCGATTTGCCCAACGGTTCCTACAATCAAGCCAATAACGATTGCGTCGCTCCAGTTTAGGAAATCAGCTATAATAGATTTGCACGCCAGCATTCCTATTATCGAAAAAACAAATCCGGCGAATGCGCCTTCCCAGCTTTTGTTGGGACTTACACGCGGCATCAATTTATTTTTTCCGTATGCGGTACCTAAAAAGTAAGCGGCGGAATCGCAAATCCAAATCGAAACTAAAATTGAAATGATTAAATACCCGCCCTGGCTGTAAACGAAAATGGAATCGTTATAGAATTCACGCAAGTTCACAAGCGCTGAGGAGAAAAATCCAATGTAAAAAATTCCTAGAAGAGAAACTCCAAGGTTTGATACGGCGGATTCTTTATTCCGGAACAGCTCAAAAAGCAGCAGCACAGCTACAATCAAAAAAAATAAAATTTTGAAATCGATAAAAGTTTTGTACTCATTTAAAATGATGGCAACAATGGCTAAATATCCAACGAGATTATTCGTAAAGTATTTTCTGTTCTTAACCATTTTAGAAAATTCATGAAACGACACCAGACCGATAAATGCCGCGAAGACTAAGAAGGGATATTTTCCATAGAGACTTACGATGACTATTAATGGAATGCCTAAAACAGCAACGATCACGCGGGTTGAGAGCTTGCTGAATGCTTTTGCCATTTATTCCTCGTCGTCAGTTTTGGATTCTTCGATATCGCGAATGATTGCTACAGTTTCTTGAACATTTTTCTTCTGTACAAGCAATTTTACAACTGCTAAATCTCCAATACCGGGATAGCTTCTATCCTTTTGAGAAATGATTAACGATTCAA
>JAJYMU010000107.1 GCA_021786655.1 Bacteroidota bacterium | reverse complement strand
CCGCCCAACCGAATATTGCTTTCTTGACAATATTAAGTTTGTATCCTTCAGCCATTATTTTTTCAAATACTTTTTCGAGAAGACGGGGGACTGTTATAAAAAAATTCGGCTTTACTTCTTTTATGTTTTCGCAAAGCGTATCCAAACTTTGCGGATAATGAACCGAAGAACCGAAACCCATGTAAAAGTAAACTGCCGTTCTTTCAAAAATGTGACAGAGCGGAAGAAAACTTATCGTTCGTTTGAAAAGATGGATAGGCATTGCCTGATTCAAAGAGTTAACGTTGCTCATTATATTCAGATGAGTCAGCATTACACCCTTTTGCCTGCCTGTTGTGCCGGAGGTATAAATTATGGTTGCAAGATTTTTTTCCGAAATTCCATTTTCAATTTCTTCAAGCTTGGGTCTCAGAGATTCATCTGCTAGGTTTGTTATCTCCGACCAGTGAGGAATTTTTTCAATCTGATTAAAAGTATAAATGGCTTCGACTTTCGTTTTTATTTTCTTACTGACGTTTCTAACCTTCTTGTATAATTCCAGATCTTCTACAAATACAATCCTGATCACTGCGTCATCAAAAATAAATGAGTAGTCGTCTTCGCTAATGTTAGGATAAAGCGGCACCACAATACCGCCCATCTGAAGAATTCCAAGATCAACAAAATTCCATTCAACTCTATTCTTGGAAATGATTGCGACCTTGTCACCCTGATTAACTCCAAACTTTAACAAACCAAGACTAACTTTGTCGATGGTTACTTGAACTTCTGCGGTGCTGAATTTTCTCCATTCGCCGGTTACTTTATCTGATAGCGACTCGGCTTGTGGGTAATGTTTAAGCTGATACGGTATAAGGTCAATCAACCTGTTCTGATCAAGCTTTGGTAAATTCAAATCCTTTCCCTCGTTTGTGATTGGTGTTTCTGAAATGAAAATAACTAGGCAAGATCAAAGTTGCAAGCGAATTTTCGCTAATAATGAATTTTTGCTAATACTTTTGGGTAAAATATCTTAATTTTTACTAAGTTTACGCAGCATTAAGAAGGAATTTATGAAACTGCCGGATTGGAAGATCAGATTGATCTTTGGGTTGAAACTGAAACAACTTCGACAAGAAAAAGGATTATCTCTTTCTGAACTTGCACAGAAAAGTTCGTTGTCCATTTCCTACTTAAATGAAATTGAGAACGGCAAGAAATATCCGAAAGCAGATAAGATTGCGTTGCTTGCTCACACACTTCAGGTAACTTACGATAGTTTAGTTTCGTTGAAACTCACCAAACACTTCGCTCCAATCGGAGATTTGCTTGAGTCTAACATTTTAGAGCAGTTGCCTTTGGACCACTACGGAATTGATGTAAACAAAGTCTTGCTGCAAATTTCACAAGCACCGCTTCAGTTGAGTGCGCTGGTTGCAACATTGATTGAGATGGCAAGGAACTCCGAGCTTAGTCAAAACAATTTCAGCAGAACTGCTATCCAAACTTACAAGGAACTGAATGGAAATTTTTTCCCGGACCTAGAAGCGATTGCCGACGAGTTCTGTTCTAAATTTGATTTGGCTTCGGATCACACGATTGATTTAGAAACGCTTTCAAAGATTCTTGTCGAGAAATTTCATTTTACGATTGACGAAACAACACTTGGAAAGTTTCCTGAGTTCGGTTCGATTCGCGGCGTGCATATCTCAGATTCAAAAACAAAAAAAGTTTTGCTCAATCAAAAACTTTCAACGTATCAGAAATCGTTCATCGTCGGGAAAGAAATTGCTTACAACTATTTAAATATCAAAGACCGGTCGCACATTTATTCCGACATAAGTCTAAACTCGTTCGATGAATTGCTGAATAACTTCAAAGCTTCGTACTTTGCAACAGCACTTATGATAAGAAAAGAATCGCTTATAGAAGATTTATCCGGATTCTTCTCCTCGGAGAAATGGAATGCCGATGCTTTTCTTTCGATGCTGGACAAGTACAACACTTCAATCGAAATGTTTTTTCAGAGGATTACAAATGTGCTGTCGAAATATTTCAACATTCCGAGCTTCTTTTTCTTGCGGTTCAACTCGGTAATCGATTCGGATAAATATTCTCTTCTGAAAGAATTACGGCTGAATACGAACGAAAATCCGGGCGGGTATCAAACAAATGAACATTACTGCAGAAGATGGATTTCAATTAAAGCATTGAAGAAGCTGGAAAAGACTCAACGGGAAACTAACCAAGGCGGCGGGACGGTCGCATTGATTCAAAAATCTACTTTTGTAAATACAAAAAATGAATTCCTCACTATAACCGTTGCAAAAAAATCATCCTTCCTTGAAAACACAAATTTCAGCATCACACTGAGTATTCTTATGACCAACGAGATTCGCAAAAAAATAAACTTCTGTGACGATCCGGAAATTCCTTCCGTTACGGTGAACGATACATGCGAGCGATGCAACACTCAGAATTGCGCCGAAAGAATTGCCCAACCGGTCGAATATGAAAGAAAAATCCGTGATGAAGAATTAAAGAATGCGTTGCGAAAGCTAATAGAATCGGGCAGTTAATAGTTAAGGTTGTTTAATTCACTTCTTTACGGAAACATAAACCGTATCAGCGACCACTGAACCGAAAATTCCGATACCGTCACCTTGCATGTTCATTTGCGGTTCATGAAAATTTCCATCAAACTCTTGAACGTTTTTGTAAGTCAGTACAAAATTCTTGTAATTGTCGTCGCCGGCATAAACGATGATGCGGTACTTGCCGTAAAACCAGAAGTGAATCCAATCCAAATTATATTTGATCTCGCTGCCGAATGAATTTATATCTTGCAGCCAGATCAATTGATACCGGTAACCGTCCAGATTTTTGGTTACGTCATCGTGCGAAACATTTACGTAAGCATTATTATAGATGAATGTTGAGTCGCTCGCGTCAATAGCGGCGATAGAGAAAGCATAAAAATTTGTTCCTATTGATGGAGAAAAAGTAATCGAGAAATTTTTCACGTTTCCGTTTCCATCGCGCTCACGGTAATATAACGGCTGAAGTTCCGATAACACAGAATTAATTTTGAATCCCGCATTCGGAACATTTGTAACCGAACTTGCGGATAAACTTTTACCGTCAATGGCAGCATTTACCGTTAGTTTGTAACTATTCCCGTAATCGATTCTCAAATCATTGCCGGAATATTCGTAAGAAAATTTTTGAACATTGAAAGTAAGTTGATAATCTTTGTTCGTTTGCAGATCGGTCAGCTTAACATCGGCATTAGCTACAATAATAGATGACGGATCGGCTGCGGCGTTCAATGGAATGTTTCGCGTGATTCTAATATTCCGCACCGGCTGCCCGGGATACAAATATCCCTCGATTACAATTTTCGGCTCGTAAGTGTTCTGCCCAATCTCAACAACTCCTTGACCGCATGAACTGAAAATTATTCCGGCCATTAGAGCGGTTAACAATATTTTCAATTTATTTTTCATTAGAGTTTTCATTCGTCAAGTTAGAACTTCGCCGTTATGCCGATGCTTGGAAGAATCGGAAACATGTTAACGTTGTTAATTTCCTGTTTCACCATATTGTTTTTGATTTCATTTTTGTACTGAATGAACCAGACATTTTTCCGGTTCAGCACGTTGAACACTTGCACATAAGGCGACAGCGACCAGCCTTCATACTGAATTTCATAAGTCAAACTGAAATCGAGTCTCGAATAATACGGCAGCCGAAAAGCGTCTATGGTGGAAGGATAAACAGCAATCGAGTTTTTGTTTATGTCCCAATCCGGCGCGCTGTTGCTAAGATAAATTGAACTCGGCAGCGTTATCGGCTGTCCGGAATAATACGTGAAGTTTACCCCCAGCGTCCATCGCTTATCCGGATTAACAAATTGTCTTCCGTACAGTTCGTTGAACAAATTGTTCAAGTCCATGTTAACCACAAGATTCACCGCGTGAGTTCGATCGTGTCTCGGCGGAAAAGAATTTTCATGATTAACATTATCAACAGTGTACATTGTTCTTGAATATGAATACGACAGCCAGCCGGTAATTGCCCCGCTTTCTTTTCGTAACAAAAATTCAATGCCGTATGAATTGCCGTCACCTCTATTGAATAAACCTTTGCTGTTGCTGAAGATCGGCAGATTGTTTTCATCGTAGCCGGTTGGCGAAAGTTCCGTAAAGAATGTTGGGTTGTACGAATAAATATTTTTGTAATCTTTGTAATACGCTTCGACTTCAAGTTCAATTTTTTCCGCGAGCGCTCTTTGATAGCCAAGCACAAAATGATCCGACGAAGAAGCTTTCACATATTCGTCGGCAGTTGTCCAGATGCTCACAAAAAACATTCGCGGAATTCTATTCGCATATTGATGAACAATTCCGGTGGAAAATTTCAAGTTGGATAATTCATCGAGTCTGTATTTAATAGTTAAGCGTGGATCAAGATTTCTGAACGGGATTGACGATTCGAAATAGTCATAACGAAGACCGGCTTCAACAATCCATAAATTGGACGGCTGCCAGTTTGTTGTAACATAAGTTGAGAATAGACGCGGGTGTCTTACCGCATCAACTCTTCCGCCGGGAAAATTTTCCTTTAAGCTTCCACTCAAATTTTTAAATTCAAATCCCGATTTGAAATGAAATTTGTCGCTGTAGAAATATTCAACAGCGCCTTTTAGCGTTACATCGCGGATGATGTTTGATTCCACATAAGATACATCGCTGAAGTTGAAATCAGAAAAATAATAGCTGCCGGTTAACCAAAAATTTCCAAACAACTTCGGCGCAAAGATGGTTTTCCAATTCACGCTACCGGTTTGGTTTCCCCAATAATAATCGAAACCAAGAGACTCTTTTCTATTCTTATCCAAAACAAAATTTAAGTTGTCTTTGCTGCCGAAGAAACTAACGCTCAATTTATTCGATTCGCCTAGATCAAAAAACGCTTTCATATTGCCGTCAACAAAATAGTAATCCGGCACATTCTTAATCCATTTAGCCAAAGTCTGATCTATATATGTTCTGCGGATCGATCCC
>JAJYMU010000350.1 GCA_021786655.1 Bacteroidota bacterium | reverse complement strand
GTGATCTGTTATTATAATTGTCGGCAGAAGATCGCGGTACATGTTAATTGCTTCGTAACCGTTGGCGGCAAATTTCAGATCAAAGTTCGGAAGTGCGGTTTCAATTATTTTTTTATACGAGTTGCGTATGTCCTCGTCATCCTCGACGAGAAGAATTAGATTCTTTGCCTCGGGAACGGTGAAATGGAATTCACTCCCTTCGCCGATCTGCGAATAAAACCAAACCTGTCCGCCGTGTTTATCTACGATCTCTTTGACCAATGTGAGTCCTAGACCGCTACCTTTTTCTCCGCTCGTTCCAACGAGCGAAAATTTTTGATCAATCCGAAAAAGTTTTGATTGGTTCTCTTCCGAAATACCAAGACCTTCGTCGCGGACAACTACTTCGATCATTCCTTCCTTAAATCTGCTGGAAGATATGTGAACGTCTTTTCCTTCCGGCGTAAATTTAATCGCGTTAGTGGTAAAATTAATAATCGCCTGACCGAACAATCTTTCGTCCGCATTGATGTGCAGATCCGAAGGAATATCCAATTTGATATCAATGTTTTTCCGCATCGCATCGCCTGTAAGCGGTGTTATTGCGTTTGAGATCGCCTGCTTTACATTAAGGCGTACTGGTTCTACTTTGATTCTGCCTGTTTGCAGACGCGACCAATCCAAAAGGCAATTGATAAGATTCAGTTGAGACTTTGATGCATCGTAAATGTAATGCAGATATTCATTCTTTTCTTCTTCGGAAACCTCAGCTTCATTTAAAAGTATCTCTGAAAATCCCAGCAAGGTTGTAAAGGGCGCGCGGAGGTCGTGAGATATTATCGAAATGAATTTATCTTTTGAAACGTTTTGTTCTTTCAATAATTCAAGGGACTTCTGAAGTTCGGCTTCTTTATTTTTAAGTCTCGTGATGTTCAACACGGTACTTTTTTGTTCAATAATTTTTTCCGATCCTAAT
This sequence comes from Bacteroidota bacterium, assembly GCA_021786655.1. GTDB lineage: Bacteria > Bacteroidota > Ignavibacteria > Ignavibacteriales > Melioribacteraceae > Fen-1258. Next base: position 4,095 of record JAJYMU010000350.1, on the reverse strand, counting down.
TCTCTCTTCACCAAAACAGCTTCATTAAGCCAGATAATCTTGCCGTCCTTGGCAATGATACGATACACAATTTCCGATTCGTTCTGGGTTGAATTGTTTTCAAGTTCCATCAATGCTTTTTTGATGATTGGCAAGTCGTCATCAAATGCAAGCGAGTAAAGATGTTCAGGCAGAGCGTCTATTTCAGAAGGGGAGTAACCGGTAATTTTCTCAATGGAGTCCGAAATGAAAAAATTATTTTGTCCGTCAAAATTTTCGGCAATGAAAAAAATATCCGTCATCCCTTCGGAAAAATTATTTAAGCCGGAATAATCGACATCGCTTTTTTTCATTGCGTTCTTCGTTTTATGAGTAACTAATTAAATATAAGAAATTACAGCAAATACTTCACCGCCTCTTCAAAGCTTTACGCGAAAATTATTACTCGTCTTTTGGAAATTTAGTCGGGATACCAAGCTCATCCATTTTTCTGTAAAGCGACGATAGCCCGATCTCCAATACTTTTGCGACTTCTTCTTTGTTGTACTCGTACTTTTTTATTGTCTTTAATATATGCTCATGTTCAAAATTTCTTAATGCGTCTTTCAATGAATCGGGATAACCGCTGGGTTGGTCGCTGCCGCGGACATATTCGGCAAGGTCGTTGATGACAAGATAATCTCCGGCGGCAAAAATAACAGCGCGTTCAATAACGTTTTCCAATTCTCTTACACCGCCGCGCCAGTCGTGAGAAATTAATACCTTCATTGTTTCGTTTGTAACGCCGAGAATTTTTTTACCCATTTCACCGCAGTACATTTCTAAAAAGTGTGAGATAAGCAGAGGAATATCTTCCTTGCGTTCGTTCAGCGAGGGGAGTTTTAGTTCCACAACGTTCAATCTGTAGAAAAGGTCTTCTCTAAATTCTCCGGATTTTGTCTTCTCAAACAAATTCTGATTAGTAGCGGCAATTATTCTTACGTTGGTGCTCACGGATTTTACTCCGCCGACCGGAATAAATTCTTTGTCTTCAATTGCACGCAAAAGTTTTACTTGTAAATTTAACGGCAGCTCGCCGATCTCATCCAAGAAAAGTGTTCCGCCGTCGGCTACTTTGAAAAGTCCCTGCTTATCTTCGGTTGCGCCGGTGAACGATCCCTTTTTATGTCCGAACAATTCGCTTTCGATTAAGTTTTCGGAAATTGCGCCGCAATTAATCGGAAGAAAAATATTGTCCTTTCTCTTGCTGTTGAAATGAATCGCTTTGGCGACAAGCTCTTTTCCAGTTCCGCTTTTGCCGTAAATTAAAACATTGCTGTTTGTAGGCGCCACTTGCTGAATTATCTGGAAAACTTTTTTCATCGGCTCGCTTTTGCCGATAAGATTTGTGAACCCGGTATCGTAAGAAATTCTTTGCCGCAACGTTTTATTTTCAAGCGACATCTGTTTGTAATTGATCAGTCTCTTTATACGAATAATCAAGTCGTCAAACTCTACCGGTTTTATGAGATAATCGAACGCGCCCTGACGGAGTGCATCGATAGCGGTTTTAACTGAAGCGTATGCCGTCATGATAATAAAAAATGTCTCGGGAGAAATCTTGGATGCAGATTCCAGAAGCTGCATACCGTCCAGCTTCGGCATTTTTATATCTGTAACAACAATATCAAAATTAATTTCTTGAATTTTTTGAAGCGCTTCCTCGCCGTCGGCGGCAACTTCGGTAGAAAATCCTTCTTCATCCAAAACCATCTTAAGCGAATCCCGGATTGGTTTTTCGTCATCGACAATCAAAATTTTTGCAGACATTTTTTCTCCGTCTAATTTTGCGCAATAGGAAGAATTATTGTGAAAGTGCTTCCTTCATTGATTTTACTCTTAACTCTAATTTCACCGTGGAATCGATGAACGATTCCGTAACTGACCGATAATCCAAGTCCCGTACCTCTGCCAACTTCTTTCGTCGTAAAGAAAGGATCGAAAATTTTCTCGACTGTCGTATCATCCATACCGCTGCCGTTATCTGAGATTGAAACTGAAACGTTTCTATTGTCAAAGTCCGACTTCATTGCAATCGTGCCATTGCCTTCAATTGCATCAAGTGCGTTGATAAGAATGTTTACAAAGACTTGAAGAAGCTGATCGGCGGCAACATTTACACGCGGCAGACCGGTTTTAAGATCGGTTTCAAAATTTACGTGACGCACACGCTTATCGTACTTTACAATTCCAAGCGCAGTTTTGATTATGTCGCTGATGTCCTGAGATTCGGTTTCATAACTTGGCGGTCGGGAAAAATCAACAAGCTCGCGCACAATTTTCGAAATCCGGTCTATGTTCTCTTTAATATTGGCGAGCTGCTCATTCATAAACTGATCTTGACTTCTTCTCTGGAGTATTTGAACCAGAGAGGAAATTGAAGTCAATGGATTTCCGATTTCATGCGCAACACCGGCGGCAATTTGTCCGATGACGGCTAATTTTTCCGATTGATCGATCTGTGCCTGAAGGCGTTTGTATTCCGAATAATCGTTGATGATTATTGATCTTCCAGCGTACTTGCCGAGCTTGTCTTGAAGACTTGTTACGGTTAAACGAACGCTGATAATTTCGCCGTCTTTTCTTTTTCGTTCCGTATCAAGAATCATCGAACGTCCGTCCGTTCGCGATTCACTTTGTATCTTGGATAACTGATTTGCGTATTGATCACCTTTAGGCAGTAACAGAGATGAGGATTTTCCGAGCACTTCATTTTCAGTGTAACCGAAAATTTGTTCCGCACCTTTGTTCCATGCAATGAACTTTTCATCGTTATCAACCATCATGATCGCCGAATCCGAAGTGTGGAGAATGTTTTTCAAATATTGCAGATTGATTTCCAGCTTCGACGAAAGACGGTCGCGGTCGCGCATCAACTCCTTCATTTTCGTTTCTTGATGAAGCATTCCGTAACGCGCGAATAACTGCTCGATCAAATCGTCCGCGAAACCAAGCAGAATAATTGAATCTGCGCTGTCAACACGTTCACGTTCAATTAATTCAATAAGAGCAAATCGCCCTTGACTGAAAATCTGGCTGACCTCGAGTAGATTTAAATTGGCTTTGGAAAAGAGCGTATAGATATCTATAAGATACTGATCGGCTTGCTGATAGTCGTTGTTTTCCGTTACATCTATGAAAGCGGTGATGCTGTTTTCCGCGAACGTTTGTATTTGCGAGTCTAAAAGTTTGTCCTTAAGAATGGGTGATAGTTTTATTACCCAACTTTCCAGCAGCGCATTGAAATTTTTCTTTATTAATTCGGTCAATAATTTTTTCATAAGTCAGTTCAATCAAAGATCAGAATAGTTCAGGGTTGGAATTCCTTTCATAAATACTCTGAAAAAATAAAGAAACCGGTTCTCTTTTGAAAGCCACCCAATCTGTTTGTATCGAATCACTGGACAATAGGTAAACGGAACATGGCAAAGGCGGCTTATGTATAAAGAAAAGTTTAGCTATCTTTGAACAAACAAGCGCGGGGAGTTAAAATGAAAAAGATATTTTTGTTATCTGTGATGCTGGTATTCGTTTCGTCCCTTAATTTTGCGGGCGATGAAACAGTAATCAAACCCGGTCTTAACAGCGTTAAAGTTTTTTTGCACGGTGCCGAGTTAAGTTATTCGGCAAAAGTAAAACTTAACAAAGGATTAAATGACGTTGTCTTTACCGGTTTGTCCACCAGTATTGATCAAAACAGCATTAGCGTTTCAGCAAAGGGCGATGCCGTTATTATGTCGGTAGGACAACAATTCAATTTTCTGCGATCTCAGGAAAAAACTCCCCAGATAAAACTGCTTGAGGATTCTCTGCAAGCGTTGAACAAATCGCTTGCGATGAATCAAAGTGAAAACAGCGTGCTGAACGCCGAAGTTGATTTATTGATGGCGAACAAGAGCATCGGCAACGAAAAAATCGGCGTATCGATTTCCGAACTGCAGAAGATGGCGGAATTTTTCAGAAAACGTCTTACGGAAATAAAAAGCAAAATGTACGACCTCTCTTTTGCTGCCAAGAAGATTCAAAAAAATATTGACCGGATTCAAAATCAGTTAAATGAACTCAACAATCAGATAG
>JAJYMU010000224.1 GCA_021786655.1 Bacteroidota bacterium | reverse complement strand
ATTATTCACAACTTTGCCGGCCAAATCTTTATACTCGTAATCAAAATTATAAGTCGGCTTAAATAAAAATAACAACGCTACAACTGCTGCAGCAAGATAAGGAACAAAATAATAAACCTTTTCCGCGAATTGTGATTTGCTCTTCTTCTCTTCCATGCGTTGATGAACTCTTGGAAGCAAGTTGCTGAAGTATCTTTCATCCAGAACGTCGGCATCAATCTTCATGCTGTAAAATTGTTCTCTAACATTAGCAAGCTGACTTTTCAATTCTGAGGAATTTGCAAGTTCCTCTTCGAACTTCATTTTCTCGTTCGCATCCATAAGATCAGCAAGATACTTGAGTACATTTTCGTTATTCGTTTTCATGTGTCAACTCCATAACTTTCTTTAAGGCGTGAAAGTAATTCGCTTTCAATCCGCCTACGCTCTTGCCAGTAATCTTGGCTATTTCATCGTAAGACAACTGTTCAAAATTTCTAAGAATAAAAATCTGCCGTTGCTTCGGCGGCAATTTTTGCAGCACTCTATTCACTTTCTCCAGCTTCTCTCTGTTTGTAATATCTTCAATAATATCTTTTTTGTCTCTGAGCTCAACTTCGCTTTCTTCATCATCAATGAAAAAGAATTTTTTAACTTGCCGCTTTCTTAATTGATTTAGGCTCCTGGTACTTACAATCTTGTATATCCAAGTATAAAGAGAAGAATTGAAATTGAAAGTCCTCAGCTTCTTAAAAATAACAATTAAAACTTCCTGCGTAACTTCGTCGGCATCCAAATGATTGCCCACCATTTGTCGCGCATGCCAATAAATTTTTTTTTGGTACTTTCTAACGATTGAATTAAATGCGGTTTCATCACCGTTCAAAAAATTCTTCACTAATTCAAAATCGTTATCGGGCTGCATACCTTCTACATTATTCTATTTATGGACATCATCACCGCTAAAAAGGTTTAAGCGGAAAACATTAAACCAGTCGGTTTTTACCGGTGTCAAATTAACAAAAAGAAAATACTCATTCACAAACCAAGAGGTAAATAAAATGAAAAAGTATATCTCATTAATTCTCGGCGCAGTAATATTTTTTAGCGTTGCACTTTATGCTCAGCCAGATCAAGGCGGAATGGGCATGGGACCGCACATGGGTCGTCAACAACTAAAAGACCTCCTCAAGTTAACGCCAGATCAAGAAAAACAGATTCAGGAGTTACGTTATCAGCATCAGAAAGATGCTATCGATATTCGAGCTCAGATTCAAAAGAATCGTCTCGAACTGCGCAAAATGATTTCAGAAAATAACATCAATGAAGCCAAAATATTCCAGTTGACTGATGAGAATAGCAAACTTCAGGGCGACTTGAAACATTCTGCAATTAAACATTTTCTTGATGTTTATAAATTACTGGATGACAATCAAAAAACAATTTTCGCGAAACATTTTGAAAAATTCGGCGCTGAAAGATTTATGAAAGGACGAATGATGCAACACATGCAAAACCGTCCTATGGGAAAACGCGGAATGGGCGCGGGACCCGGACAAAATAATTTCTAATCATACCAATAAAAAAGCCCCGCTTGAGCGGGGCTTTTTCATAGATCACCTGTCACCGGTCGTAAAACTATTTCTTCAACAACCAGATTGCTGTTCCCGCTATAAACTTGATAAACTACTTTCGCAATGTCTTCCGTTTTCATCATTTTATCGGAGTGTTTGCTAATCACTTTGTTCGACCAAATTTCAGTAACAGTTGCGCCTGGAGAAATATTTATGACACGAACATTTTTATCGCGCAGTTCTTCGCGTAAAACTTTCGCATAAGCATGTAGACCGTTCTTCGAAGCAGAGTACGCACTGCTTTCAGTAAAAACTTTTTGTGTAACGGCAGACAAAATATTAATGATTGCGCCAGACTTATTTTCAATCATCTGTGGTAGAACTTTTTGCGTGGCATAAATTGAACCGAGAAGATTTACTTCGATAATTTCACGAATTTCTTCGAAAGAATTTTCCGATGCTTGCTTAAACGAAGTAACACCGGCATTGTTAATTAAACATTCAACAAAAGAATCTTGTGAAATCTTTCTAAAGAAATTGTCAACTGAAGTATTATCGGTCACATCCAACTTATACGGTTCGAAAATTCCCGGATAACTGCTTAGATCATGTTTAACTTTTTCCAACAGATCAATTCTTCTTGCGGTGCCAACGACATAGATGCCGTTCTTAACGAATTCTGTTGCCAGCGCTTTTCCGATTCCTGAACTCGCACCGGTGATCCAGACAATTTTCTTTTTTTCTGCCATCAAATTGTTTTCTGCGAAATGAGATCCAAAAATTCCGCTCTTGTCCGAGCATCTTCTTTGAAAATGCCGTGCATAGCGCTTGTAGTCGTAATCGAATTTTGTTTTTGTACGCCGCGCATCATCATGCACATGTGATAAGCTTCAACAACTACTGCAACTCCGCGCGGAATCAAATATTCTTCCAAAGTTGCGCCGATCTCCTGCGTCATTCTTTCCTGAACCTGCAGTCTTCTTGCAAACACATCAACGATGCGGGGAATTTTGCTGAGTCCCACAATTTTACCATCCGGTATATAAGCGATATGCACTTTTCCATAGAACGGCAGAAGATGATGCTCACACATACTGTAAAAATCAATATCCTTCACAATCACCATCTCGTCGTATTTCTCATTGAATACTGCACCGTTGAGAACTTCCTTAATGTCTTTGCGGTAACCTTGGGTAAGAAACTCATAAGCTTTTGCAACACGGTGAGGTGTTTTCTTCAATCCTTCTCTTGCGGGATCCTCGCCAACCTCTTGAATCAATCCATGAACTAATTTCTCAATAACCTCGTAGTTCACAATTACACCTTTCCTCTATATTCTACATAATTATTTTCTGTTTCGTAAATCTTTACTGAATACAGCTTACCATCCGGTATTTTGTCCTCAAGCTGATCCCAGATACCAACTGCAATGTTTTCTGCGGTTGGAATTTTGCCATGCAAGAAATCCACATCAAGATTAAGGTTTTTATGATCCACCTTGTTGATAACATGATCATGAATAATTTCTTTTAAAATTTTCAGATCAAGCACGTATCCTGTGGATTGATTGATTTCTCCAGCGACAACAACTTCCAAGACATAATTGTGGCCATGCCCGTTTAAGTTGTTGCACTTGCCGAATATTCGCTCGTTTTCTTCATCGCTGAATTTTTCATTGAACAAACGGTGCGAGGCGCTGAAAACTTCTCGACGCGTAACAAAAACCATCTTTTATATTTCTCCCAATGATTTCATTACTTCATCTGCATGACCGGAAACTTTAACCTTCTGAAAAATATTTCTAATCACTCCTTCTCCATCAATGATAAACGTTGTACGCTCTATTCCCATATATTTTCTTCCGTACATGCTTTTCTCTTTCCATACTCCGTATTTCTGAACAACTTTTTTATCGGCATCACTGAGCAAAGTAAAAGGCAGCTCATACTTATCGCTGAACTTTTTGTGCGATTCCGGTGAATCAATACTGACACCCAAAATTACTGCTTTTAGTTTTTGAAAGTCGGGAAAAGTATCTCTAAAATTACACGCCTCTTGGGTGCAGCCGGAAGTCATATCCTTCGGGTAAAAATAAAGCACAACCTTTTTACCCTTAAAATCGGAAAGCGAGATTTTCTTTTTATCTCCATCTGGAAGTGTAAAACTTGGGGCTTTCTTGCCGGCTTTCAACATTTTTCATTTTCCTATTAACTTTATGTACTAAACAGACTAAAGAAGAACGCAGTTCCGTCTATCTTCAAAAAAAAGAAAAGGACGATTTTATAATCGTCCTTTAAGCAATAATGAAAAACACATTAGGATAATTTTTTAAGAACCGATTGAATCGAATTGTAATTCGGTTCTTCGCCGGCGTTTTCCAAAACTTCTGCATATTGAATCACACCGTTTTTGTCCACAACAAAAGCTGATCTTTTAGCAACACCTTTCAAATCCCACTTGCCTGCCAACCAAAGATCATAAAACGCTCCATACTTTGGCGCAACTTCTTTATTGAAATCGCTTAACAATGGAAAATTGAATTGATGTCTATCAACCCACATTTTTTGAGCAAACGGACTATCGACACTTATTGCCAAAACTTGTGCGTTAAGATTTTCATAATCCTTCATTCCATCTCTTGTTGAGCACAACTCTTTTTCGCAAACGCTAGTACCAACAGCAGGGAAAAAAAGAATTACAACATTACTCTTGCCTTTGAAACTGCTGAGTGACACAGCTTCATTATTTGTATTCCTTAGTGTGAAATCGGGTGCGGCATCGCCAACTTTTACTGACATCTTAAACTCCTTTCTTAATCTTTAAGTTTTCTGCCAATTCGAACTTTGACTTGGAATTCGATTTTTCCATCTGAGGTCATTCGGCCACGCTGTTCAACAACTTCAAACCAGCCGACTTTCTTTTCAGAATTCGCTTCCAAAACAATCTCCTTGACTGCTTCGGAAATTCCTTCGGTGGAAATTCCAACTCGTTCAATAACTTCGAATGTCTTTGACATATTAACCCCTTTCTATAAATAAAAAGTTCAATTGATAGTTCAGTTGATAAAAATTCAAATCTAAAATAACTCTTTAGAATGTTAGATTAAAGAAATGCCAATTCAGATATCTTCAAATTCTCATCGCAGAATATTGCTTTTTATTTAGAGAACTTCTATTTTTATATGGACTAAATCTAAATAGTAACAAGAAATGAAATCAGGAAGAGAAGTTGTACACGAGGAATTCCGGCGCTTTTTAAAAAGAGGCGACCATCGGATTACTCCGGAACGTTTTGAAGTATTGGATCATGCGGTTGATTACGAAGGGCACTTCGGCGCAGATGAATTGTACGTTCAAATGAAGAGCAGTCATTCCGAAATTTCTCGCGCTACCGTTTACAATACGGTAGAACTGCTGGCGCAATGCGGTGTACTTTCGAAGAGAAATTTTGGCGAGAACAAAACCCGTTATGAATCCAACGTCGGCAAAACAACTCAC
>JAJYMU010000051.1 GCA_021786655.1 Bacteroidota bacterium | reverse complement strand
TATAACCCGGGCTTTACTAAAAATGGCGCCGTTAACCGATGAGGATATTATCAACTTTACCGGCATCACGACTAAAAAGCAGCTTAATAAAGGTGATTATTGGATAGAAGCTGGAAAGAAAAACAATCAAGTAGGATTTATCGAGGAAGGATATCTTAGAAAATATTACCTGAAAGACGGTTGCGAAATAACAGATTACTTTTACTTCGAAAATGATTTTACTGCCGACATACCTTCTATCATAAATAATGATTCTCCAGTAGCTTTCATCATCGCGATGAGTAAGTCTTTGCTTATTACTTTCCCCTACGATGAATTCAATATTCTATGCAAAACGTCTCCGCGTCTTGAACATTTACATAGACTCATGATAGAAATGACATTCCTTCGTTATTACGAACGCACAGTTTCTTTTATTACACAAACAGTCAAAGAACGATATGATAGACTCATAGATTCGCGACCGGATATTCTACAAAGAGCAGCACAACACCATATAGCGTCTTTTCTTGGAATTAGTCCTCAGCATCTTAGCCGGATCCGGAGAAAGAATAATTCATCCTAAAGATAAATTTCGAATTTCATTATGAAGATAGACAGATTAGAGAGAATCAACATCAATGATTCCCCACAATGGGTATTGATAAGAGGCAAGAATGATAATGCGCCTCTTCTGCTCCATGTTCAAGCCGGTCCGGGGTTGCCAATAATACCCGAAGCCGATACGATGGAAAAAATGCTGCATCTCGAAGAACATTTTCTCGTCGTGTATTGGGATCAGCGGGGATGCGGAAAGTCTTACAGCAAAAATACCGATGCTTCATCAATCAACTTTTCTAGATTATCCGACGATATTATTTCGTGCGTAAAATATCTTTTAAAAACGTATCATAAGCAGAACACAAATATCAGCGGGTATTCTATAGGCGCTTCTTTAGCATTAATGGCTGTCGCAAAGCAGCACGATATTTTTGGTAATCTTTTTCTTGTTGGAACTGATGTTGATATACCCCGTGCAAACTCTTTTGCAATTGAATTCGCGTTGAAGAAAGCGAAAGAATTGAACCGAGTGAATCTCATAAAGAGGATTGAAGAATTGCTGAATACGCCAATTATCGATACAAAGAGATTCCAGCAGCGGGCAAAAATACTAACCGATTTCAGAGGCATAACAATGCACAAAAACTATAATCAGCTGGTATTTTCATCAATCAAAAATATTTTGTTTAGCAAATCATATATTTTAACAGATGTTGCAAAGACTATTAAAGGAATGGAATTTTGTCAAAACGCATTATTGCCCGAAATGGACACCTTCAATTTGTTCGACTTAATTACATCAATCGCGGCGCCGGTACATTTCGTACACGGCAGACATGACGGTGTGGCGCCACACGATATTACTCAGTCTTTTTTTAAACAAATTCAGGCTCCTGAAAAGAAATTCACAACTTTCGAAAATTCTGCACACATGCCGCACTATGATGAACCGGATAAATTTGCGGAATTGTTAATCTCGGAATGTTTGAGTAAAAACAAACAGTACAATTAAACGGAAAGCAAATCATCCCGATTCAATGCGCTTGCGGCGTGCATCGGGATCAAAAGCTTGTCCCGCTATCTTTTATCGGGCTCGTCCGCCGAAGTGATTTCAACGTAGGCGGGAAGCAAATCAAAACATGGGCTGATATTACAATCAATAATTAAAATCCCGCGGTTCACCCAGTATTTCCCTCCCATCAAGAATAAGTCCTTTTAATATTTCACTGGAGTTCAAATATATAGGCATCGACTTTTGCTTCTTCTCAAACTCAAGATGGTTTTCAATTCTGAATAAATAATTTTTATAAACTTCCGGGAAAGCTTCGATGATTCTCTGCTTTGAATAATTATTGGCCGATGCAATTATACTTTCTCTCCACGGCAGCGTGGGGTCAAGGTAAACTGTTCTATCGGCTAAATGCAGCGTTTCAATTGCATCGTCCAAATCCCGGTCATCGTAAACCGAATAATATGTGTCATTACATTCGTACGTGTACTGTGTTTTATAATCTTCAAACCTCTTAATAAATTCTGTTTTCATTTCTCTGTCGAAAAAATCAAGACGCGGTCTGGTATCCGGCGGTAATGCCTGTTTGTTTTTATTCTTTTCCTCCCACAGTTTTCTATCTCTTTCTCTTGCAAGATCGGCGTACTTCCTTTCCTTCCCGCCTTTTATATCCGGTAAATTATATAATGTAGAAAGACCCGTAACCAATTCGTAATATTGGTACCATTCGGGCGGCTCATCGCCGATGTATTCGCTTTCTATATCGGCTGCGTAATCTTTGAAGTCGTCGTAATTTTGCCAATCAGAAAATTATCTGTCGTAAGTGAACAGGTCATCGAAATCGGCTTGTTCTAAAAAACTAATATATCTGTCATATTCTATCTGAGTTATCGGCGGAAGGAAGGGACAGTGTTCAATATTCTCGCTTTGCACTTTGAAATCCTCGGAGACCGTTATCTCGGGAATTTCGATTTGTTCTGCGCGCCATAAGCATTGGAGATCGAAAAGTTTTCTTTGCTGTATTTACCATAATAACCGCGAGGCCATTACTGAGAATGTAGATTCGTTGTCTTCACATTGATGAATAAAGTATTCTTTTCTTACAGCAATATCGGCTTTATCTTTAGCGTAGGATTCTTTAAATAACTCAACACTGGAAGCATTAAACTGTTCAAAGAAATCTTTGTACTTGGGATTTTCGTTGAGGTCTTTCAAATATTCTTCGGAAAGAAGTTTAATACGATCGGATTCGGAAAGAGAGGATTTTTCATTAGCAGTTCCTTCGGTTTCTTCGGCCATAGTTAACCTCCTTATTATTAATAAGCCGGTTACTTCTGCCTACATTCAAAAAAATCTCACCAATTGTAGGTCAACTTAGTTTTCATCTTTTCAAAAATTGTAGGGCGAAACTCCGTTTCGCCCCCTTTACCTTTTTATCCTCAAATATTAAAAGAGCGATTCCGTCAAAGCCGGACAAGTCTGAGAATCGCTCTACTATAAATTGCATTTGTGGCATCACGCCGGAGGATTAGCCGGATTTGCAGGAGCGTCTTCTTTCTTTTCATGTCTTACGCCGTGATCTACAACTTTACTTGCGGAAATATATTGATTGTAAAAATCGGGATTCTTTGTTTTAAGTTTTTCCGCGTAAATATTCAGTTGATTCTCAACAATATCTTTTGCTTCGCCCATCAGTTGATAAACGGATTTTGTCGCAGTTGTTCCTACGGCTTCGCTTGTGCCTAATTCCTTCATCGCATTTTCAAATGCAGTTACAAGCGCCGGTATCGAAGCTGTCTCTTCTGCGGTCAATCCGTGTTCAACTAATTCGGATTCTATCCCCTGCGTCAACTTTACCAAATCTTTTGCTTCAAGAAGTAATGCAGTATCCCGCATTCTTCTGTAAAAACCTTCGGATGTGTCAACGCGGTTCAAGATTTCCGGTTTATCATGTTCATGTGCGTAGGTGTAAAGTGATGAAGCTACTTGATAAACCGCTGCCGCAAGTTCATTTTTTGTTCTGGTTTTGATTTCCGACTTCCCGGCTTTGATCGTCTGCCTTCCGCCGTCAACCTTTTTAATATCTTCCAGCTTTAAAGTGAAATTTTGATGCGCTCTTAAAAATGCCGGAATTGTTCCTACTACTACCGTATTGGTCGCTAAAAATCCGTCCAATATGGTAAATGTCGAGAATTGATTTTCTTGCTTGTCCGTCATGGCTGATTACTCCATTTTTTTGTTATGTATTATTTCCCCCTATTGGGGAGTAGATTATCGCGACAAACACCGGCAAACTAACAAAAACACTATTTTTTCGCTAAAAATGCACTTTTCAGACTAAACTTGCTTCATATCTGCTCAAACTTGAGACGTTTCAAGCCAAACTTATCTCATTGCAAGACCAACATGTATCATTGCAAGACTTACAAATGCCGTTTCAGCGTTTACTAATACGATTGCAAGCTTTACTAATGCCATTTCCGGTCTAACTTGCCTCATTTCAGAGTTTACAAATGCAATTGCAGACTTGACGAATGTCATTTCAATGCCGACTTACATCATTTCAACGCCGCACAATTGCTTTGCAGAGCTGACAAATCCGTTTGCAAGGTTGGACAATGCGTCCGCACAGTCTTCAAACGGGTTTGCAGCAATGCATAACACAGTAACGATTCTATCAAAAACTTCTCTAAATAATCTGATTTACATTTTTGTTTTTCAGTATAGGAAAGCATCTTAATGGGCTTCCCCCCGGGATTCTCTTTTTCTCTTTACAACAAAAACAATTCTACAGTGAAAATCAATGGAATAATCTCTTTACTATCTTTGAGTTGTTCAGGATTATTCAACGTAGCTGCGCATGGTAAATGGTTGTTACTAAATTGTTTTAACAGTGTGCCAAACTTTTCTTTATTCACACAACGCGTAACACAAGTATAAAAACATAATTGAGTATAATTTGTTTAAAATAAAAAATCCCGATTCATCATCGGGATTTTTTCGCTCCGTCCCGCAAAGCGGGAAACTTGCATCCCTGCGGTTAATCCGGCATTTGCCGGAATCTACCATTGAGAAAATGAGTTCTTATAAAATCTCTGCCTTTGTGAGATTTAAGTTCTTTCTCCCTTTTCATCGCTTCGCTTCTGGTTTTGAATTCCTCATAGTGAATCAATTGCCATGGCTTATACCTCTTAGTGAAATTTGATAAGCCAAGATTGTGTTCTTCTAACCTCATCTGAAGAAAATTTGTCTGACCTACGTAAAGTTTATCAAACTTTACCGAATATAAAACATAGGTGTAAAACATATACGGCTGTAATTACTTTAAAAAAGAAAATCCGGCTTCTGCCGGACTTCTTGGCTCCGCGGGCAAGGCTCGAACTTGCAACCCTGCGGTTAACAGCCGCATGCTCTACCATTGAGCTACCGCGGAATTCAATCTTTTTTCAGTTCAGTAACTCTGCGGTTAATCCGGCATTTGCCGGACTCTACCATTGAGCTACCGCGG
>JAJYMU010000375.1 GCA_021786655.1 Bacteroidota bacterium | reverse complement strand
GAAACAATCTTGCCCAGCATTTGTTTATCGATCAGTTCTTTCGCCTTTTGAAATTGCGGGTGAAACCGGTGCATGTGATTAATGATCAGAATGACATTGTTCGAATTACAAACATTTATCATTTCTCCGGCTTGTTTGGAATCGAGAGCAATCGGACGTTCGCAAAGAATATTTTTGTGCGCTTGAGCCGCCTTTATTACTTGCCGATAATGATCGGCATTAACGCTTGAGATGTAAACGGCATCAATATCGCTTGCAAGCAATGCGTCGAAATCATCAAACGCATTTGCCGCCCCGAATCTATTTGCGATACTTTTTGCGCGCTTGAGATCATGGCTGTAAACTGAAACCAATTTGCTTCGCTGTACCAATTGCAGCGCCGGAAGAAAAAAACTCTCTGCAAAGTTTCCGCAGCCGGCAACTCCCCATTTCACTTTCCGTGGAATCGCGGAAGCAAATCTCAATCTTGTAGATGGTTTGATCATTCTATTCCCATTACAATTTTAGTTTTTCCATTAGCATCTTAATCGGCTTCGAGTTCGTCATCGTATAAAAATGAATCGCCGGAACTTTTCTGTTCATCAATTCTTCAACTTGTTTTGCCGTCCAGTTCACACCGATATCAAGTACGTGTTCGGGTTTCGCTTTTTCAATCTCATCGGCTAATTCAGTGGGAATATCTATGTAGAAATTCTTAGGAAGCGTTTTAACATGCGCTTTAGAAGTTATGATTTTTAGTCCGGGAATGATAGGAGCTTTGATACCTTCTTTCCGGCATAGATCAACATAATCAAAAAAAGCTTTGTTGTTGTAAAACATTTGAGTAACAATGTACGATGCGCCGCTGTCTACCTTCGCCTTTGTGTACCTAACATCGGTATGAAGATTGGGAGCTTCAAAATGTTTTTCGGGATAGCCGCTGGTGCCGATACAAAAATTCATCGGCTGAGCATCGAGCAATCCTTCTTCAAGATACTTTCCTTTATTAATCGAATCGATCTGTTTTATAAGATCAACCGCATACTCATTAACGCTTCTTCCGAACTTGACCGGTTTTTTGTATTCGCTTTCGTCGCCGCGAATGGCAAGAACGTTTTCAATTCCCAAATAGTGAAGTTCAATCAAAAAATCTTCAGTCTCTTCGCGAGTGAACCCGCTGCACAAAACGTGAGGCACAGCTTCAATGTTGTACTTGTTCTGAATGAGCGCGCAAATTCCCAATGTGCCGGGACGTTTGCGTTTTATTTTCATCTGCATTCCGCCGGCAGTTTCTTCATAAACAACTTCTGCCGCATGACTGGTGATATCGATAAACGGCGGATGATATTTTGTGATATCTTCCAGAACGTTCAGAAGCTGTCTAATATTTCCCCCGCGTTTCGGCGGAATGATTTCAAAACTGATGAGTGTATTTTTCGCTTTTTCTAGATGCTCAATAACTTTCATACTTATCCGGATTAATCATAACTAAATTTAATATTTTCTCTTTAAAACTTCTTAACGATTATAAATTTTGGTGGTGTTTCAATTTCAAAAATACATCCCCTTTAACAAAAAATTATGTTATAATATGTCATATTCTGACGTTGACTTTAATAAATATTTTCTTATTGACAACCTACTGACCTATATATATATTATATAAGTAGTAAGTATGGCTTTTATCGCATCAATCGAACTTTTTCGATAATAATAGTGTCTAATATAAAAGCATTAGTGAAGGTTTGAACAAAACATGACCAACAGTATAATACAATCTCAATCAAAGCTTTCAATTACGGTTGATATACTTATTGTTAAAGAAGAGAATTATTTTATAGCATATTGCCCCGCCTTAGAATTATCTGCTTATGCCGATACCGAAGAAAAAGCAAGAAAGTCTTTTGAAGAAGAACTTGAGATTTTCCTAAGAGAGACAAGGGAGAGGGGAACTTTTGAGAGATATTTATTACAGAATGGTTGGAAATTACAGCGGGTACCGAAATTTAGTTATCAACCGCCACAAATAAAAACGAAAGCTTTCTCATCATTTCTTAAAAACAAAGAAAGGGTTTCGCAAGAAGAAATAAGTATTCCAGTGTGTTGATTTGAATGAAGCCAGTTTCTATTAAGAAATTCCGCAAATTCTTAAAATCAATTGGATTAAAACACATTAGGACAGAATCTTCGCATGAATTGTATGATTACCCAAATCGACCACTTTTAAGACCCGTTACCATTGATACAAATTATCCCGAAGTACCCCTCTTACATATAAGCACAAATCTGAAAACAATTGGGATGACCCCTAAAGAATTCACCGAGAAAATTAAAAATATTTGATTCTTTAAGATTAGAATCTAATTTGTCAATATCGGTCAAGCATCAAGCGGAATCAAGAAATAGAGATATTACATAAATTTTATTGCGGAATCAGCTTCATCAGATTCTTCGATCCGGCTTTGAATGCCGGTTCATCAAGCGGAATCTGAATATACTTTCCCTTGAGCCACATTTCGCTCATGTCTTTGTAATGACTGCTCATGAAATTTCCCGATTCTCCCGTTGGCATTATAAGCTCAAGATGATTCGGATCGCCGAAATCGAATATGTAACGCATAGACGGACCCAGAATATTTTCGTACGGATCGGAACGATGAAGTTTTTTATAGTCGCGTGTTTTTTCAAACAGTTCGGGAAAAGAATATTCTGTGTTGAAAATTGTTGTTCCGTCTCCGCCGATGCTGAACGGACCGATGTTGATAATCTTATCAAGTAAGCTGGATTCATGGTGGAACATGTGGTAGAAAGTTACTTTGTGAATATCGTCCCACTGCCAATTTGCAATGTTCTTACCGTAATTTTTTTCCAAGTCGGAAAGCGCATCAACCAAACTTTTTCTGATTATGTCGTCGCGTGTTTCGATTTGCGGTGTACGGATGTCGTCAAAAAACGATGAGCGGTTTTCTTCAAGCATCTTCGGAATAATTCTATACGGAACATTTGCAACGAAAACATATTCTTTCAGAAGATCTTCCCCCATTTCATCTTCAAAAATATTTTTGATTAAGAATTGGAAAAACCGCGTATAAATTGTAGGCACCTGACTGCCGGGATTCATTTCGAAGTTCCAACTTTTCAAGAGTTCCAGCGAAAGTTGAAGATTCGGATCGGTTATTTTTACATTATTGAACGCGTTAAGAATGAACGGTGTTAATTTTCTCGCGTACGGCGAAACGAAATCGACTTGATACTTCTCGTAATCTTTTACCGAGTGAACCGGTTTCGATTTCAGCAGTTCGGTAATTCTTTCGATACGCGATGACGGTTCCCAAATATTTGAAATGTGGTATTTAAAACTTTCGACCGTTTTATTATTAGCAGATGCGATAAAATTTTCCGGCGGGTTAAACAGTTTCGGCATTTCTTCGTATGGAACAAATCCCAGCCAATCATTCTTGGTTGTAGTTCCGTCGTAAATCAAAGTTGGACTGTTGTTGCTTCGTATCGGAAGTCGCGCCGCACAAATGTAACCGATGTTTCCTTTGTCGTCGCCATAAACAAAATTTTGTCCGGGGACGGTAAAGTATCTCGCGGCATTTTTAAAGTCTTCCCAGTTTTTTGACTTGTTGATTGACAACGCTGCAAACATTTCATCACTGAATTCGTTTCCTGTCCAGCGCATGCTCATTTGAGCCATCTTGTTTGAAGCGGACGGATATAAAGCCTTGTAAGAATGAACATCGGTGATGATTGGGCCGCGATGAGTCCGACGTACTTCAAAAACTACGTTCGACGAATCCTTGACGCGAATGGTGTCTTTCTCTATATCAAGCTGTTTCCACACTCCGTTAAGAAAATAATTTTTTCCGGTGGAATCAATTTTCTCAACGTAGAAATCCGCGTCGTCCACCATAACATTTGTGAGCGCCCACGCAATTCCGCCAGAGGCGGATTGATTCTTTCCTATCACTATTGCCGGCAATCCCGGTATAGTAAAGCCGTCAACATTCCAGTCTTTGCTTCGAATCATTGCAAAATACCATCTGCCGGGCGCTGTGTAAGCTAGGTGCGGATCGTTCGCAATTATCGGTTTGCCGGATGCAGACATTTTTCCGTTGATGACCCAGTTGTTCGATCCGATATGAGTTCCGACAAATCCGGTAAAACTTCTAAACATCTGATCAACTTTTATGAAATCAGTTGGAATCGACGCAAAATTTTTGATCTCAGGCGGAATAATTGTCGGCGAGTTTTCCGGGAAGTCCGGCAAAAGTTCTTTTGTTTTTTCTTCGCCGAATTTTTGAACAAGCTGCGCGAATGCGATATCTGTCCACCAGCTTAAATTCAATTCCCACCCCATCAGCTTAGCGATCACCAAACTGTGCTCAGGTTTCCACGGATAAGGATCGTAGCCAAGCAGATCAAACTCAACCGGGTACTTGCCTTTTGCATCTTTGATATAAGCATTCACTCCTCTTGAGTAAGCTTCCAATATTTTTTTCGAAAGCGGATTCAGTTTATCATAGTTCGCTTTAACATTTTTATAAATTCCGATTGTGCGAAACATCTCATCGATCGGAATCGTTTTGGCGCCGAACACTTCGCTGAGACGTCCTTCGCCGGCACGACGCGCAACATCCATCTGGAATAATCTTTCCTGCGCGTGAACATAACCTAACGCAAATGCGGCGTCTTCATCATTGTCTGCAGTTATCATCGGAACGGCATATTGATCTCTGTAGATGTCAACTTCACTTTTGAGTCCAGCAACTTTGGTTTGGCTATTGTAATCCGGAAGCGTACCTTTCAAAAGGTAGTATGAAATACCGAATATGAAAATGAGTATAACCAGCAAGGACGCTGAAATCCCTATTGTTACTTTTTTCCAAGTCTTCATTTTTTGGTCATTCCAGAATTCTTATCTAAATTTATAAAATAATTGATTTGCTGAATACTAAAATTTTGGTGGGTGGTTCACGCACTACTCCCTATTGTTAAAATTATTGGCTTGCTGCTTCTTTTTACAAGCATAGGTTTTGGTGCAACTGAACAATAATGCAGTGATCTTTCTAAATAATTTATTCCAATCC
>JAJYMU010000231.1 GCA_021786655.1 Bacteroidota bacterium | reverse complement strand
ATCTCAAGAAATAATTAAAGAATTGCAAAGCATTCCGAAAAAAGTAGAAGCAATTCTCAAACAAAATGAGTTGATCAAAGAAATTTCAACAAAATATTCCGATTCAAGAAACTTCTTGTATTTGGGTAGAGGATACAACTTTCCGGTAGCGCTTGAAGGTGCGCTGAAGTTGAAAGAGATTTCTTACATCCATGCGGAAGGTTATCCGGCTGCAGAAATGAAACACGGCCCTATTGCGTTGATAGATGAAAACATGCCGGTTGTTTTTATTGCTACGCAAGATGCAGTGTATGATAAAGTTGTAAGCAACATTCAAGAAGTCCGTGCAAGGAAGGGAAGAATCCTTGCAATTGTTAATGATGATGATACACAAATAGAACAGATGGTTGATCACGTAATCAGAGTTCCTAGAACTCATAACATGCTTACTCCAATTCTAACTGTTATTCCGTTGCAATTGATTGCTTATCATATAGCGGTGAAGAAAGGATTGAATGTTGATCAACCAAGAAACTTGGCTAAAAGCGTTACTGTTGAATAAACTAAAAGAGGTGAATTATGTCACGAAGAAACGTCCTTATTATGGGTGCAGCAGGACGTGATTTTCATAACTTCAATGTGTTCTTTAGAGAGAATGAGAACTACAATGTTGTTGCGTTTACTGCTACACAAATTCCGAACATCGAAGGTAGAGTTTATCCAGCCGAATTAGCCGGTAAACTTTATCCCAACGGAATAAAAATCTACGAAGAGAAAAAATTAGTTGAGTTGATCCACAAACTGAATGTTCATGAAGTTGTTTTCTCCTACTCAGACGTTCAATTTGAATATGTGATGACGCAAGCATCGATTGTGAATGCTGCCGGAGTATCGTTCCGTCTTCTTGGCGGAGAGGAAACAATGTTGAAAAGTACGAAACCGGTTGTTGCTGTTCTCGCAGTCCGCACAGGCAGCGGCAAATCTCAAACATCAAGAAAAATAGTTAGACTGCTTCAAGCTGCAGGTAAGAAAGTTGTTGCCGTCCGCCATCCAATGCCGTACGGCGATCTTGTAAAACAAAAAGTTCAGCGTTTTGCAAGTCTTGAAGATCTTAAAGAACATAATTGCACAATCGAAGAGATAGAAGAATACGAACCGCACATTGCGCGCGGGGGAATTATTTATGCCGGTGTGGATTACGAAGCAATTCTTCGCGAAGCCGAAAAAGAAGCCGATGTAATTCTGTGGGACGGCGGAAACAACGACATGTCTTTCTACAAACCCGATTTAACAATTACTGTTACCGATCCTCACAGACCGGGACATGAAATGCGTTACTATCCGGGCAATACTTGTCTTCGAATGGCTGATGTTGTTATTGTTAACAAAGTTGATTCTGCAAGTCCGGACGGAATTGAAACGGTGCACAAAAACATTAAAAATGTAAATCCGAATGCTGTTGTCATTGATGCAAATTCTCCGTTGACAGTCGATAATCCCGACTTGATTCGTGGTAAGCGAGTACTGGTTGTTGAAGACGGGCCGACTCTCACACACGGCGAAATGAAATACGGTGCGGGAACAGTTGCAGCGCAGCGTTTGGGCGCAAAAGAAATTGTTGATCCGCGTCCGTTTACTGTTGCATCGATAACACAGACTTTCAAAAAATATCCTAACATTGGAATTTTATTACCAGCCATGGGTTACGGTGATCATCAGGTAAAAGATTTGGAAGAAACTATCAACAGAACTAACTGTGATTCGGTTATCATCGGTACGCCAATTGATCTCGGCAGAATCTTGAAAATCAATAAGCCGCATACTCGCGTGATGTACGAGCTGGATGAAATTGGAAACGTTACGCTAGAGACTGTATTGAAATCCAAGGGACTGCTATGAAAAAGATTGCAGTTGTTGCCTTCGGCGGCAATGCACTTTTGAAAGCGAACGAAGTTGGAACGATTGAGCAGCAAGAAAAAAATACGTTGGAAACTTGCGAGAAGCTGCTCAGTTTACTTGACCAAGGATATGAATTAGTCTTAACACACGGCAACGGTCCGCAAGTCGGAAACATTCTCTTAAGAAATGAAGCGGGATATCAGCAGTATAAAATCCCAAAGATGCCGTTGGATATTTGTGTAGCCGATTCTCAAGGTGGAATCGGTTACATGATTGAACGTCAAATGCGCAATGCACTCACCAAAGCTAATGTAAACAAAAATGTTGTTGCCGTTATCACGCAAGTCTTGATCGATATAAACGATTTGGCATTTCAAAATCCGACCAAACCAATTGGTCCTTACTATTTGAAAGAAGAAGCGGAATTGTTGGGCAATGCAAACAATTGGATTTTCAAAGAAGACGCTCGCAAAAGGGGATGGCGCAGAGTTGTTGCGTCTCCTAAACCTTTGGAAGTGATGAACAATCAAGTCATCAGCGATCTTGTTGAGAAGGGTCATATTGTTATTGCGGCGGGCGGCGGCGGAATCCCGGTTTACTGGCACAGCGATACAAAATATTTGGAAGCAATTGAGGCCGTCATTGATAAAGACCTTGCATCTGCAGTGCTGGCAAAAGAAATTACTGCCGAACGGTTTTACATCATAACGGACGTTTCGAAAGTATGTATCAATTATAATAAGCCGAATCAGAAACAACTTGATCATTTAACCGTAGCGGAAGCAAAAACTTATTACGATGCCGGAGAGTTCCCTTCGGGAAGTATGGGACCAAAAATTTTGGCAGCGATCGCATTCTTAGAAAACGGCGGCAAAGAAGCAATCGTTACTTGTGAAGAAGATCTCGGCACGCCGAATTGCGGTACAAGAATTACTATTTAAGTGTGGGGTCGACTTAACGTCGACTCTACCTTATTGTCAGTCAAAATCTAAAATGAATCCTTTCTGGATTCCGAAAGAAACTTGCCTGTCCGGCAGGCAGGAAAGAAAAATCGATTACGAAAAAATGTACTAATCTTTTTAGATAGACCTCGCAAAAATAAAGGAAGGTGAATAATGGCAGTTGACATGAAAGGTAAAAGCTTAATTGAGATTCAACAGTTAACGTTGGAAGAGATTAATAAAATATTTGATCTTAGCGCTAAGCTGAAAGATGAGAGACGCAAAGGAATAAAACATCACGTGCTGGAAGGAAAGAAATTAGGAATGATTTTCTCCAAACCATCCACTAGAACACGCGTGTCGTTTGAGGTGGGAATTTATGAGTTAGGCGGAACCGGATTATTTTTCAATCAGAACGATATGCAATTGAAAAAGAGTGAGAGTGTTTCCGATACGGCAAAAGTTCTTTCGCGCTACCTAGATGGAATTATGATTAGAACATTTGATCATCAAGACGTAATTGATTTGGCTACTTACGGTACGATTCCGGTGATAAACGGTTTGACGGATTTGCATCACCCATGCCAAGTGCTTGCAGATTTATTCACTGTTCTTGAATACAAAAAAACCTTGAAAGGTTTGAAACTCGCATATATTGGCGACGGCAACAATATGGCGCACAGCCTTCTCCAAGGCTGCTCAAAAGTCGGAATGGATATTTCGATCGCTTCACCTTCGGGATACAAACCGTTGGAGAAAGTTGTGGCTGAGTCGAAAGAAAATGCAAAACTAACCGGTTGCAAGGTGGAAATTCTTGACGATCCGATTGCGGCTGTTAAAGATGCGGATGTTGTGTACACCGACGTTTGGGCGAGCATGGGACAAGAAAAAGAAGCCGAAGAGAGAAGAAAGAAATTCATGAAGTACCAAGTCAATCCGGAACTGGTTAAACATGCAAAGGACGATTACATTTTTATGCATTGCCTTCCGGCGCACCGTGGTGATGAAGTTGTAAATGAAGTTGCCGATTCCGCCAATAGTGTAATCTTTGACGAAGCGGAAAACCGTCTGCATGTTCAGAAAGCAATAATGGCGTTGGTGATGTAGTCTAGTTTGAAATAAAACGTATTTAGAAAAGGGCGCTAATTAGCGCTCTTCTTTTTTGTCTGATAGTCCATGTGGAAATGGAAATCCGGGAAGATGCGCGGCAGCTTAATAATGTTGTGAATCATAATACCGATAGATAATCTATCCACCCATGAACTAAGCGGCCATCCAAAGTGCAAATGAATTTCCTTTTCCTTAGAAGGAATTTCGTACCCGATCGTTTTAAGAACTGCAGTTATCATTTCAAATAAATTCATCCGGCGCTCTATCGCAATCCAAAATTGATTAGCGTGAAGTAATTCCGGCGCTTCCACACGCGGAGAATAGAAACTTACAAATATTGTATTCGGCGCTTTTGCAATCGGTTCATCTTCATACGGTCTTCTGAAATAAATGTGAACCTCTCGATTTTCTATTTCAGCAATTTTGAAAACAACATCCATTACGTTGTTTGTTGCTCTGCGTGTCGGAATATCTGGTGCGCGATAACGTGATATTTTTATTCCTAAAAACAAAATTACAGTTGTAATGATAAACCAGAGAGTTGTTCCGTACGGACGCGCGATCATTATGTAAATTAATGTGCTTGCCAAAATAAAAAAGAGAAGCAGCGTGCCGAAGCGTGAAGTGTGATACGTAATTTCCTTTGTCCCTTTTGAGAAACGATATTTGAGAAGCGACCAAATATTAATCGTGAAACTTGCTACCAACCCTACAGCGTACATTTCCGCGAGGATTGCTTGGCTGCCGCTGGTAATAACCAGTATGATGGCGTAGAAGACTGCGTTGACCATGTGAATCCGGTAGAGCGATTGATTCCTATTAACGCTAATCAGCCAGCGGAAATTATATTTCTCACCGATCTTCTCGATCAGTTCTGCTGAAGCAACCATTGCAGTGTTGACTGCCATAATCAAAGTGATGCTTGCGAGGATTCCGACGATAATCCCGAAAAACTCTCCGTTAACTTTTGTCGCGAATGTTGGTATTAAATCGGTTTCATGATTAGCCAAGTTTATATCACCAGAAAGCGCAAAGAGGGCGATGAGCGGAGTAAAAATTCCAACAGTGACGGCTAAGAAAATGTACGCTTTGCGGATTTCGTGCCAGCTTTTAACAAGTGAAGCTGTTTGCAGTACGGATTCAAT
>JAJYMU010000292.1 GCA_021786655.1 Bacteroidota bacterium | reverse complement strand
AGATCGGTCTTCTTGGCGCAGCAATCCCGGAAGAGTACGGTGGACTTGGAGAAAATTTCAACACGAACACGGCGCTTTCAATGGAACTTGGCGCGAGTCACTCGTGGGGTGTTTCGTTTGCGGCACATACCGGAATCGGAACGCTACCTATTCTTTATTATGGTACCGAAGAGCAGAAGAAAAAATATCTTCCAAAACTTGCAAGCGGAGAATTGAAATCGGCTTACTGTTTGACTGAACCTACTTCCGGTTCCGACGCGCTCTCTGCAAAAACAACAGCTGTGCTTTCCTCTGACAAAAAATATTATACTCTCAATGGTCAGAAAATGTGGATCACCAACGGCGGCTTTGCAGATATTCTGATTACGTTCGCTCAGGTCGATGGTGATAAGTTTACGTGTTTCATCATCGATGCTAAGTCGGAAGGATTTAATCGAGGTGAAGAAGAAAACAAGTTGGGAATTAAAGGTTCGTCAACCCGCGCACTGTTTCTTGATAACGTGAAAGTTCCGGTTGAAAACATTCTCGGTGAAATCGGAAAGGGTCACTACATAGCGTTCAACATTTTGAATGTAGGCAGATTCAAACTTTGTGCGATGACAACCGGTAGCGCAAAGAAAGTTGCATCAACGGATATTGAATACGCCAACACGAGAAAACAATTTGGAGTACCAATCTCGTCGTTCGGTGCAATCAAACATAAAATGGCAGAACAGGCTACAAGAATTTTCGTTTCTGAATCCGCAACGTTCCGTGTAAGCGATTTGATCAACAAAAAAATTAAAGAGCTCACGGCAAACGGCGAAAAGTATGAAGAAGCAGCATTGAAAGCTGCCGAAGAGTACGCGATTGAGTGCGCGATGCTGAAAGTTTACGGTTCCGAAATGCTGGATTATGTTGTTGATGAGGCGGTTCAGATTCACGGCGGTTATGGATACTCGGAAGAATATCCGGCAGCGCGAGCTTACCGCGATTCAAGAATCAACAGGATCTTCGAAGGCACAAATGAAATTAATCGATTGTTAACTGTGGACATGTTGGTTAAGCGATCAATGAAAGGTCGTCTTGATTTGATGGGACCGGCGCTTGCAGTTCAGAAAGAACTTATGTCCGTTCCGGAATTCGGCGGTGCCCCGGAAGGATTGCTCGCTGCTGAATACAAAGCGATCCAAAATGCAAAGAAAGCAATTCTAATTATTGCCGGCGCTGCAGTTCAGAAACTGATGACGAAGCTGAAAGACGAACAGGAAATTATTATGAACGTTACCGATATGATGATAGAAGTCTTCGCATGCGAGTCGGCATATTTAAGAACGATGAAACTTTCGAAGATGAAGAGCGAACAAGAGCTTCAACCTTATGTTGATATGACGAAGGTTTACATCAGCGATTCGATTGAAAAAGTCGGTCTCTACGGTAAGCACGCCATTTCTGCATTTGCTGAAGGCGATGAATTGAAAATGCTTTTGCTCGGACTGAAACGATTCGTAAAATACGATCCGGTTAATACTGTAAAACTCAGAAGAAGCATTGCAGATAAACTGATTGAAGAAAACAAATATTGTTTTTGATTTTGAATAGGTGCATCTAAATTTTAGGAGAGATATTTTTACGCATCAATAAGGCGAAAGAAATTTTATGAGCGAACCGACATACAAAGATTCAATGTTGAAAGAAGATGCTCTGAAAGGAAAAGTTATTGTTGTAACAGGCGGCGGCACCGGATTGGGAAAATCAATGAGCAAATATTTTCTTGAACTCGGTGCCAATCTTGTCATCACCAGCCGCAAAGTTGATGTTCTGAAAAAAACGGCAGATGAATTATCTGCCGAAACGAAAGGAAACGTTCTTCCTGTCCAATGCGACGTTTCCGATTACGCACAAGTTGAAAAAATGCTGAAGGAAGTCGTTGAAAAATTTGGCAAAGTTGATGTGCTGGTAAATAATGCTGCGGGAAATTTTATCAGTCCCACCGAACGGCTTTCCAACCGTGCGTTTGATAGCATCATCAACATCGTTTTAAAAGGAACATATAACTGCACTCTTGCATTTGGCAAATATTGGATAGAAAAAAAACAATCTGCTTCCATACTTAATATAGTTACAACTTACGCTTGGACTGGTTCGGCTTACGTGGTTCCGTCTGCATGTGCAAAAGCCGGAGTACTTTCGCTCACACGTTCGCTCGCTGTTGAATGGGCAAAGTATGGAATCAGATTCAACGCGATTGCGCCGGGTCCGTTTCCAACAAAAGGCGCGTGGGACAGACTTTTGCCAGGCGATATGAAAGATAAATTTGATTTGGCGAAGAAAGTTCCGCTTAAACGCGCCGGCGAACATCAAGAGCTTGCTAATCTTGCAGCGTATTTAGTTTCCGATTTTTCTGCATACATCAATGGCGAAGTAATTACAATTGACGGCGGCGAATGGCTGCAAGGCGCCGGTCAATTCAACATGTTAGAAGCCGTGCCGAAAGAAATGTGGGATCAGATCGAAATGATGGTGAGAAAAGCAAAATCCCAATAACAAAAGACAGTCTCAAAAGTCTCTTCTATAATTGCCTTTATATTGTGATACAGTAGTGTAAAAATTTTTGGTGAATGAATTATAACTTGACAGAAATGTCTTTGAGAATTACATTGAAATTGAAAATTGTGATTATACCATGCAACAAGTAAACTTGAAACATGAATATGAAATTAGTTTACGAATTTTAGTTTCGTTTACAATTAACTTGAATTAATAATTTCTAGACTGGGGGAAAGTTGATACCCATTTTCAGTTGCTTCTTTATTTTTTCTACTGATGAAATCATTCTTTCCCTTTCACAACTCCCTAACAAATACTTTGTTGGGTTTATATAAAGCGAACCATAAAAGAAAAGTAATAACAAATTTGAGGTTAAAATGAAGAAGATTATCGCATCAATTTTGGCATTGTCGTTATTAATTAGCGGATGCTCTTATAATATTTCAAAAGAAAAATTTGAAGAAAAAGAAAGATTTTACACAAGAATAAACAAAATCTTGGATCAAAACGAATGCATGATTTATACAATGGATCAGAGAACCTATGTCGGGCGTGAAATAAAAGTTATGGTAGATTCTACGAGCTTTTATGATGTTAGTAAAATTTCCAGACTGGTATTACCTACCAATCACATTTCAGAGATTAGAATTAAAGGGACTGGTTCTTCTATCTTTGAAGGATTTTTATTTGGAGGAATTGCTGGTGGTATTTTAGGAAATATTATTTCTAATCCAAGTTCTCCTGGACTTGAAAAGGCTGTATCAGTATTAGGAGGAATTGGGATAGGAGGGATCATTGGGATTTTAGTATCACTAATCTATCCAAGTTATACAATTATTCTTTTTAATTTCTAAAGAGGTATATAATGAAAAGGTTATTCTTATTGACGTGTATCTTAATAATTAATCAAAATTGCATATTTGCACACGGACAAGGCGTTCATCAGCATCTTGTCAGGGAATCCTACAAGTTATTAAAATATTATATCGGTCAGGATATTCGTGATATGAAAGATCATGTTGGCTACAACGAAACTGGCACTAGTATTTATGACCCAGGTGGTTTACTGGTTATAGGAGCTCATCGAGAAGATGAAGAAGACGCAAGGTACCAGAATGGGATTGGAGATTACAACGTTACCATGACTCATTTTTGGGACGCTGATCTGGGCGACAATTCAACCTATGATTTCATGGGTTCATCCTATCCTAATGCTTATCAAAAAGCAATGACCTATTATAATGGGACTTTTGTTTTGTTTATTCCTGCGTCCAATCCAAGCACTATAGATCGAAAATTGCATGTTACTACACCACTTGGAGATAAATTGATTATTTATCCAGATGAGCCTCAGTATGGTGGTTTCTATTTCTCATATTATAACTTAGTTGACCTCTATAAAACTTGTCGGCTTAAAACGCAACTAGTTGGCAAAAACATAATGTGGAATGTAACGCAACAAAGATGGGAGTATTGGAATGGAGATGTTTATATCTCAACTGAATTGCGTGATCGTCTTGTGTGGGAACTATTAGGAAGAGTATGTCATTTATTAGGTGATATGAGCGTTCCAGCACATGCTCATAATGATTCTCACTGGCCTGATTTGGACAGTTATGAAGAGTGGATGAATCAACCGTCAATTTATAATCAGTGGCTTTATCAAAATGCAATTGATCAAGGTGGTTTAATCAATCCAACTATCCATTCAAATCCTTTAAAATATTTGTTTTACTCTACTTCTCAGATAACCGGTTTTTCCCTAGTGATGATTTTAATGGTAATAACGGCTCTGGAATAAATGATCCATTTTCTTCTTATCCTGGACTGAATGAATTTATAAATAATCTTAATGCCCAATACGGAAATCCCCCTACTCATTCTGATCCGATACCATCTTATTTAATGAATGGAATTTCAAATAATAGCTTTGTTTATGCAATGAGGACTATTTCAGGTTTTTTGTATTTATTTGCTAAAGAAGCTGATCTATTACCAATTCCATTGACTAACGTTTCGTTGTGGGGCGATTTTACACTTTACCAAGGAGGAACAGGTAATTGGTATGTTACTTTAGGTAATGGACTTGAGCCATTTACGTATCAATGGGAAATTTATTATTTCAGCAACGGTGCTAATTTATTAAGTGGCAGTTCTAGCAGAGTAATTGGCCCAAATTCTGTAATAAGCGGTCAGTGGGTGCCGGTTGGAAGCAACTCCGCAACAC
The DNA here is from genome assembly GCA_021786655.1 of Bacteroidota bacterium. Classification (GTDB taxonomy): domain Bacteria; phylum Bacteroidota; class Ignavibacteria; order Ignavibacteriales; family Melioribacteraceae; genus Fen-1258. The sequence goes on along the minus strand of JAJYMU010000292.1, from coordinate 338 downwards.
TCAGCAAACCTCTTAACCCATATGATCTGACAAGCTTTAAGCTGCGGTGTACTGTACGAGATGGAAGCAACACTACTAAAGTCTCAAATGAGTTTTATGTTGATGTTGTAAATACGCCTCCGCCGCAAGCAAGTATGGTTGCTGATAACAATACCAGCAACACGATGAAATTAGAAAAAGAAAATGTAGAGGTACAAACTCCAAACAGCTATTTGCTAAATCAGAATTATCCAAATCCGTTTAACCCAACAACAAAGATTTCTTACTTACTGCCAGAAGCAAGTTTTGTAACATTAAAAGTTTATGACATGTTGGGAAGAGAAGTTTCAACTTTGGTA
>JAJYMU010000307.1 GCA_021786655.1 Bacteroidota bacterium | reverse complement strand
GAAGAGAGAGAAATACACTTTGCATTTCAACTCAGGTCGGTTGCCCGCTTGATTGTAAATTTTGCGCAACCGGTTTGATGGGTTACAAAAGAAATCTTACACCGGGCGAAGTCGTCGATCAATATTTGCTTACCGCTAAAGAGTACGGAAAAGAAAATATTACCAACATCGTTTACATGGGAATGGGTGAGCCGCTTTTGAACTACGAGACAACAATCAAGTCTGCAGAAATTTTCACTCACGAATTAACAAAGGGATTGAGCCGTACACGCATCACGGTTTCAACTGCCGGCATTGCGCCGAAAATAAAAGAACTCGCAGATCACGGTTTGCGTGTTAAACTTGCCTTTTCGCTTCACTCTGCATTTGAAGATATTAGAAACAAAATTATGCCGATCAACAAAAAATATTCTCTCAAAGAAAACACCGAAGCTCTCAAATATTACGCAAAGAAAACCAAAACACGAATCACATTCGAATATACTATGCTTAAAGGGTTGAACGATCGTGATGAAGATGTAAAAGCTCTCACGAAACTTTGCAGTTCGCTTCCTTCAAAAATAAATGTGATTCCCTTCAACAGCATAAAGCATATGAATCCCGGAGGCATCTCGGCGCATCTTGAACCGACATCACACGAAAACATTCTCAGATTTGCAGACAAACTTCGAAATAACAACATCACGGTAATGATTCGCCAGACACAAGGTGACGATATTGCAGCGGCATGTGGACAGTTGGCAGTAAAAGCTGGTTAATTTTTTGTCTCAAAGTTTTTCAAATCTTCAGGAGTATCAAAATCTATCAGCACTTCACGATAACTACAGTTCCAGTAATTTTTTCTTATGTCAGGTAAATCGCGAATCATGCGCAGATGTGAATCGAGAGAGCTTTTTGAAATTAAATCGATTACTTTTTTGTTGAACATCACCGGATGACCTTCTTTGCCATCATGAACCGGCTGAACCCAATCGAATTCATCGTTTGCCTGAGAAACCATCTTCTTATAAAATTCATTCGTGAAAAACGGCTGATCTACAAAATGATAAAGCACCCATTCGGAATTTTTAAGATGCTCAATGCCGGCTTTTAGCGAGGTAAACATTCCTTTGGTATAATTGGGGTTATAAACGCAAGCGACCTTGTTCGAAAATTGAGAATTGAGAATTGAGAATTGAGAATCAATAAGAGCTTCGACTTTTTCATTCTGGAATCCGGTAACAATTACAACTTTTTCACAAAATGAAACAAGCTTACGAGTAATGCCGGTTACAAAAGGTTCGCGGTTAAATTGCATCAGCGGTTTGAACTCTCCCATTCTTCCGGATAGTCCGGCAGAAATTAATAATCCGTTTAACTTATTACTGTTCATTTTTTCTTCTTTGATTGTATAGCTTGCTTTGAAACGAGTGAGCGGGGATTTTTATTCCACATTGACAACGCCGATAAGTCTTTCAATCCATTGCCGGTGAACATAACAAGCGGGATCTGGCTTCCTAATTTTTTTGATGATAGATATTTTTTATATCCGGCAAATGCCGCTGCAGATGATGGTTCGATCAGCATTCCAAAATTTTGTGCGACAAATTTTTGTGCGCTAAGAATTTCTTTGTCAGTTACTTCAATTGCATCGCCGCTGGATTTCACTATCGCATCGTGCGCCAGATACAATGCCCGCGGCGCCCCGGCGCAGATTGAATCGGCAACACTTTTTGCCGGTTTGTAAACAAATTTTTCCGAACGAAAATATTTCACAACAGCATTACCGCCTTTTGCTTGAACGGCAATAAGTTTCGGAATTTTTTCGATCCAGCCGAGTTCTTTCAATTCCCACAAACCTTTGTACAAACCGGAAATGATTACTCCGTCGCCGACCGGAACGAAAATAACTTCCGGTAATTTTCCATTTGTAGAAATGAACAAATCATACGCAGCCGATTTTTTTCCTTCGATTGTTAACGGATTGTAAGCTGTGTTTCTGTTGTACAATTTTTTTGATTGTGAAACCTCAAGGCACGTATCAAATGCCAAGTCATAGTCGCCGTTCACAATTACTAACTCGGCGCCATAAGATTGAATTTGTATTCGTTTTGCATCTGGAATATTCTTCGGAACAAACACAACCGCTTTCAATCCGAGTCGCGCACAAATACCAGCAAGCGATGAACCAGCATTTCCTGTTGAAGCCGCTGCAATTTTATTTATACCAAGCTGCATTGCTTTAAAAACAACCAAGCTTGAAGCACGGTCTTTGAATGACAAAGTTGGATTGCGAGTGTCATCAAGAACAAAAAAATTATTACCGTTAAATGAATATTCCAATAAACAATTCGATGGAAGAGAAATTTTGTTCAGGTCATTCTGAGTGAGCCCTGAAATGACAAATGAAGAATCGCTAACTTTATTTATATGAGATTCTTCGTCTCTTCGTTCCTCAGAATGACTGTGCGTAAAATCAAGCGGCCACAAGAAATCGTACAGCCAAAATTTTCCCGCTTGCAGTTTTAGAATTTCATCTACGTTATGATTTTTCTTTATCCACTCGTAGTCATAGTTGATCAAAAGAACGCCGCGCAACGGTTTGTTCTTTTCAACTTTACCGCATGTTGGACAAAGGTAGATCAGATTTTTTTCAATCTCATCCTTGTCATAACTTTTTCCGCAATCAAAACATTTGTAATGGTATTTGTTCATATTACATCGTTAATCCCATAATTGCTTTTGCAGTGTGAAGACGGTTCTCCGCTTCATCAAACACAATTGAAATATTCGGGTTATCAAGAATTTCATCCGTAACTTCATTACCGCGATCCGCCGGAAGCGCATGCATAAGTTTTACATTCTTATCTGCCAGCTTAATTCTCTTGTCATCGCAAATCCAGCTTTTACTTTTCTCAAGATTGCTTTTCATTTCTTTCTTGCACTGATCTTCGTGACTGAGATAATATTCTTCACCATAAAATCCAAAGCCGCCCCAATTTTTCGGAATAACAATTTGCGCGCCTTCGAATGCTTCGTCCATATTATTTGTGAAGCGTAAACTTCCGCCGCCTTCCTTTGCATTCTTCTGCGCCTTCTCAACAATGTTTTTACTCAACGGAAACTCTTTCGGATGAGCAACCGTTACATCAATCCCGTAACGCGGGAATAAAAGAATTTGAGTTTGCGGAACGCTGAGCGGTTTTGAATGCGTTGTTGCATACGCCCAGCTCACAGTAACTTTCAGTCCTTTCGTGTTTCTGCCAAGATGTTCGAAGATCGTCATCAAGTCTGCGAGACCCTGGAACGGATGATACACATCATCTTGAAGCGACATAACCGGTTTGCGCGAGTATGCTGCAAGTTCATTCAGATATTTATTTCCAATGCCGTAGAAACAATTGCGACACGCGATTCCGTGTCCCATACGACTGAGAATTATCGCCGTGTCCTTCGCAACTTCACCGTGGGTGATTTGCATTTTATCCGGCGTTAAATCGTGCGCGTGTCCGCCAAGCTGCGTCATCCCGGCTTCCATAGAGTTGCGTGTGCGTGTTGACTGCTCAAAAAACATCATGAACAAAGTTTTGTGAGGCAGCCAAAGTGTAGGTTCTTCTGCATAAAACTTTTTCTTCAGATCGAATGCTGTATCAAATACAATATCGAGTTCTTCCTTAGTCCAGTCATCTTCAGTAATAAAATGTCTTCCTTTGAATCGAGTTTCCATTATTACTCCAAATGGTGTTTTCTAAAATTGATTAAATATTTTCCACAAGTTCAAACGGAAACAGAGAATAAAACTTTGTCGCCTTCAGCAGATCGCTCAGAACAAGTTCTTCTTTAGATGAATGTGATAATTCTTCCTTAGCCGGCGCAAAGCCGATTGTCGGAATTCCAAAATGACCGGCAGTTGCTACGCCGTTCGTAGAAAAACTCCACACTCCGCTCTTAGCTTTTCCCAAAGCAGCCTTTGATGTTTTCATTGCAGCATCAACAAGTGGATGTTTCTCATCATAAACCCAAGTTGGGAAATATGCCTCTTGAACAAAGTTCGTTCCCTTCCAGCTAGTCCCTTCAACATTCGGAATAGAAACTTTTGCGTCGCTCTTATGTTTCTTGATGATTTCTTTCAATTCCTTCACAACGGAATTTTTATTTTCACCAATCGTCATTCTTCTATCAAGATGAATCTGGCAGTAATCCGAAACGGAACATGTGGAAGGCGCTTTGGAAATAATTTGGCTGACAGTTATCGAACCTTTACCGAGCGGCTGTTTCGGTTTCAACTTTTTGTCAAGCTTTTCAATCTCTGCAACAATCGGCATCATTTTATAAATGGCATTTATTCCTTTATGGTTGTGCGCGCCGTGTGCGGATTTTCCGGTTGCGGTAATTTTCAATTCCATTCTTCCGCGCTGCCCGCGATAAACTTTTAGATCGGTCGGTTCGCCGAGCACAACGTAATCCGGTTTTATTCCTTCGTTGGCAATTATATGGTACAGCGGGTAGCCGTCTGCATCTTCCTCGAGCGCGGAACCGACAACATAAAGTGTGAACGGAAAATTCTCGCCGTAAACTTGTTTCAAAACTTTGCCGGCAATCATGAATCCCGCCATAGCCGGTTTTTCATCAACGGCTCCGCGTCCATATAGTTTGCCGTCAACAATTTCTCCGGCAAAAGGCGGATGCGCCCAGCTCTCCGTTTCGGTTACTTTCACCGTATCGATGTGCGCATCGAACATAATTTTTATCGGTCCGTTGCCGATGCGCCCGATTGCGTTACCGAACGTATCGTGATAGGCTTCGTCGAAACCGAACTCTTTCATCTTCGCTACAATAAACTCAACGATTTCTTTTTCTTCGCCGCTGTAGCTTTTGATCTGAACTAATTTTTGAATCAGAGAAAAAAGGTTATCCTTCTCCGATTCCACTCCACTAAAAAGTTTTTCTTGAAATGATTTTTCCATGATGCTTCCATTTATTATTTAAAAACAATTCAACGTAATGTTATTCCATTACTCAGCGTCTATTTTAAAATTACAAAATTGTATTCACACTTAATACGGCTTTGTCTTATATTTTATATAATCATTTTGGCGGGCTTAGAATGTCTGATAAG
>JAJYMU010000140.1 GCA_021786655.1 Bacteroidota bacterium | reverse complement strand
CGGAGTTTCATCATTCACTTTTACTTCAACTGCTTTTACTATATCAAGATTACGGTGAATCTCGTGGTATCTTCCGACCGGATGCGGGATGCGGATATTGTAAAGCTGCATCAATCCATGCGGACCGGAACTCACACGATTTTTCGCACCGCTGAGGTAAGTTAGCACCGCGCATCTGTCGGATGTCCAGCGCAAGTTTACTGCAAGGTCAAATTTTCGCTTCCTCAATTCAAAAACAATTTTGAGAAGCTCGATTAGCGATTTGAACCCAGAATATTTTTTCTCGTCATAAATTAAAATCTCATCCACAATCGATCCGGCAGGAATGATTTGATTTATCAAACTATTTGAAAGCAGAGTAACTTTCGCTTTTGGGAAATGTTCTTTCACCGAGCGTATTGCAGATGTGCCCATGATGATGTCGCCGAGTGCGCCCCATTTTATGATCAAAATATTTTTCGGATTCTCAATTTTCATTTCGAAAGGATCTCTCTTACTTTTTCATAAACTGTATCAACTTCTATCGAATCTAAAAACATATTCGCTGGATCCGACATGTTGCGTTTCCCAATGATGAAATGTTGATTACCCAGCTCTTCGTAAAACTTCCAGCAGGAAATTTTATCCTCCGGGAACAGAGTGATAGACGGGACATTTAGCGCTGCGGCAATGTGTCGCGCGCCGGAGTCGTTTGCAATAAAAAGCCGGCACGAGTTAATCAGCCACGCAAGCTGCTGAATGCTTCCCGAAGTATCGGCAACTATGATTCTGCTGTTCTGAATTTGTGAAAAAAGTTCGACAATTTTTTTTTCAACGGGACCAACAAACAAAACAATTTTCACTTTGTGATCTGCCAACAGTTTTTCTATCAAGTTCTCAAATTTTTCTAGCGGCCAAATTTTCGTCGGTTCGCTGGCGCCGGCGTGAATGCCGATCAATTGATCATCACTATTGACGTTGTGCTTACCAATGAATGATTCAAACCATGCCTTAAAATCATTATCAAGATGAAATTCAGTCTGCTTGCCGTCCGCCGATGCACCGAATGTTTCTGCAATTTTCAAATAATAATCTAGGTAGCTGATTGTGTCTTCATAGACTTCTACTTTTTCCGTTAGAAGAAAACCCATGTTCTGCTTTTTTGGCGCCACTCTAATTTTAGCTCCGGTGAGAAAAGACCATTGCGCATATCTGTCGCCGGATTGGAGCGAAATAACCGCATCAAATTTTTGTCGACGAAGATACCGAACAAACTTCCATTCACGCTTTAGTCTTTCCAAACCACGAATCTTCTTAGTCGAAAAATCGAATGGAATAATCTCATCAACATTAGGATTGCCGGTCAAAACCTCTTTGTATTCTTGTCGAACAAGAATTGAAATAGATGAATTGGGAAAGCTTTTCTTCAGAGCCCGAAGCGCCGGAGTGCAAACGATTAAGTCGCCCAAATACTTGGTATTAATTACAAGAATTTTTTTGATGTTTTTATTGTTCAATAATGTGAAACCGATTATCAATAGATGAAAAATAGACTTTTTCATTTAATTTAGCATGTCGTTTACTAAACTGAGCGTTCACCAATTCTGATGAACCGATTACAAACCCATGCTAAATTTCATCGGACTTTACATTAATAGATTAATATTCTAATTTTTATATAAACAAAGCGACACATTATGGAAAGAAAGACTATCAAAATAAAAGAACCTTCGGTACTAATGAGTGAAGTAGAATATGAAAGCCTACAGGAAACTTTGGAAATATTATCCGATTCGCAGCTCGTCCGTTCAATTTCCGAAGCATTGAGGGAACCAACCGCAACACGAAGATCACATAAGGATGTTTTTGCGACACAAATCCGTAAAAAAGGGGAAACGAAAATTTAAGAGTAGTTTGCCCTTAAACAATTTCTATATTTTCAGCAAAAAAGGTTAACATGTGGAAGTTAGAATACACAACCGTTGCTGAAAAATCGATTAGGTCTCTTTCATATCCCGAAAAAAAAGAAAATTAAGAAAGCGTTGGAATCACTGCAGATCAATCCCGATCTTGGAAAACAGTTGGTTGGCCCATTAATTTGTTTTTCTGTAAGAATTTTTTGTTAATTATTCGGTTACGATTTGAAATGAAATATATGCCAAAGAAAAATTTATACTCGGATAACAAAATCATTGTTCAAGGAGCGCGACAGCATAACCTAAAGAACATTTCGCTGGAAATACCGCGCAACAAGCTGGTTGTTTTTACCGGCGTGAGCGGGAGCGGAAAGTCGTCGCTTGTGTTCGATACGATTTACGCGGAAGGACAGCGGCGTTACGTTGAAAGTCTCTCCTCTTACGCGCGGCAGTTTCTTGAAAGAATGAACAAACCGGAAGTTGACTTCATTTATGGAATTTCACCGGCTGTTGCGATCGAACAACGGACCGGCGGAAGGAATCCGCGCTCAACTGTTGGAACGAGTACTGAAATTTACGACTACCTGCGTTTGCTTTATGCCCGCATCGGTAGAACAATTTGTTTCAGCTGTGGAAAAGAAGTTAAGAAGGATACCGTCGCAACCGTTTCCGAATGGCTGGAAAATCAAAATGAAGAGCACAAATTTTATCTCGGCTTCCCTATTCACCTCCACGAAGGAAGAACGGTTAAAGAAGAAATCGACCTTCTCCGCAAGAAAGGTTTTTTCAGAATTTTCTTGAAAGACACTTTGATTGATCTGAATGAAACGAAAACTCTACCAAAATCGAAACAAGAAATCTTTGTGGTACTCGACCGATTCAAAATTAAAAAAGGAAAAGTTAGAGAGACACTTGCCGAATCGATTGAAGGCGCATTCAAAGAAGGTGAAGGAAGATTAGCAATTATTAATGCAGATTCGAACGGGATAAAAAAGTTTACAAGATTTTACGAATGCTGCGGCATTCGATATGAAGAACCGGAGCCGAGATTTTTCTCATTCAACAATCCGTTCGGCGCGTGTCCCGTCTGCCAAGGATTCGGCAAGACGATGGGCTACGAAATGGATCTCATAGTTCCGAATCCAAACTTAACTCTTCTTGAAGGAGCTGTCGCACCGTGGCGAACTGTCACACACAGCAAGTATCTGCGCGATCTGATTCGCAACAACAATAATAGAATTCCTCTCAACATTCCGTTCAAGGAATTAGATTCTGAACAAGTTGCTCTTTTGAAGGAAGGATTCAAGGGATTTGACGGAATCAACGGATTCTTTAAACATCTCGAAGAAAAAACTTACAAGATGGGAATACGGATTCTGCTGAGTAAATACCGCGGATACACATTATGTGCTGCATGCCGGGGCTCGCGTTTGCGCCGCGAAGCTTTACAAGTTAAGATCGACGACAGATCTATTCATGAAGTCATTACAATGTCGATTGAAAGAGCGCTGATCTTTTTCAAACTTCTTCACTTAACAGATTATGAAAAAGCAGTGGCTCAACAACTTCATGACGAAATAATAAAACGATTGACTTTTCTAAACGACGTGGGACTTGGCTACTTAACTCTGGATCGATTGAGCAGCACACTTTCCGGCGGCGAAACACAAAGAATTAATTTAGCAACTTCTCTCGGTTCGGCGTTAATGGGAACGCTTTACGTTTTAGATGAACCTTCCATCGGTCTTCATCCGCGAGATAATGCTAAGCTGATTAGAATATTGAAATCATTACGCGATCTCGGCAACACAGTTTTGGTTGTTGAACACGATCCGGAGATGATGAAAGAATCGGATTTGATTTTCGATATGGGTCCGCGTGCAGGTATTCACGGCGGAGAAATTATTGCATCAGGCACATGCGACGACATAATGGCAAATGAAAAGTCGCTGACGGGCAAATATCTTTCCGGCAAATTGGAAATTCCGCTTCCGGCAAAACGCAGCATAAGCAAGAGCGAAGTGATCAAGATTATCGGTGCACACGAAAACAATTTGAAAAACATTACGGTAGAGTTTCCTCTGAAAAATTTTGTTGTTGTAACCGGCGTCAGCGGTTCGGGCAAATCAACTTTGGTGCATGATATTCTTTACGGCGGAATTGTTAAACTTAACGGCGGCAATCCGCCAAAACTCGGCAAGTATGATTCAATTGAAGGTGCGCGGTACATTGATGAAATTGAAATTGTTGATCAATCGCCTATCGGCAAATCACCGCGCTCAAACCCGATCAGCTATGTAAAGGGATACGAAATCATCCGCGAACTTTTTGCCAACACACCGCAGGCAAAAGCACGGGGCTACAAACCAGGATATTTTTCTTTCAATGTTCCCGGCGGAAGATGCGAAACTTGCCAAGGTGAGGGGTCTATCACAATTGAAATGCAGTTTCTTGCCGATCTTTATTTGGAATGCGACGACTGCAAAGGAACACGATTCAAAAAAGAAACAAGAGAGATAACCTACCGAGGCAAAAATATTGTTGAAGTTCTTGATATGACTGTTGATGAGGCAATCGAGTTTTTCCATAACAACAGCAAGATCGTTTCATTGCTTCAGGTTCTTTCCGATGTCGGTTTGGGATACATAAAGCTGGGGCAGCCGTCAACCACGCTTTCCGGCGGTGAGGCGCAGCGCGTTAAACTTGCGTTACATCTTTCACAGCAGAAAAAAAATCAGCATACTCTTTTCATTTTCGATGAACCTACTACTGGATTACATTTTGACGACATCAGTAAACTTTTAAAATGTTTTCAAATGCTGATTGAAAACAAAAACTCCGTGGTGATCATCGAACATAATCTCGATATCATTAAATGTGCAGATTACGTGATCGATCTAGGACCGGAAGCCGGAGATAAAGGCGGAGAAGTTGTTGCCGTAGGAACGCCGGAAGAAATTGCAATGGTTGAAAAATCACATACGGGGAGATTCTTGAAATCACTTTTTAAGTAGACGCTAATCATAAAATCTGCATACCATTTTTGAAAGGAAGAAATATGCCAAAATATTGGTTAATAAAATCCGAGCCGGGAGTTTTTTCAATTGACGACCTAGCAAAGACGAAAAATAAAACTACTCATTGGGACGGGGTTAGAAATTATCAAGCCCGGAATTATATTCGCGACGAAATGAAGATTGGCGACAAGGTGATTTTTTATCACAGCAATGCCGAGC
>JAJYMU010000215.1 GCA_021786655.1 Bacteroidota bacterium | reverse complement strand
GGATTTTGCTATATCTTCACTCCAGTCGGCTTGGTTTGCTAAATTTCCGTCGGCATCAAGTTCAACTGTCTTGCCTGCATATTCTTTTGCTGCCATGATTGTAACTCCTAATTTTAATTTATTTGTTTTGAAATAGTCTCTGTTGATTCTTTTCCATTATGAGGATTCGCCAGGTTCTTTAAGAACTCTACAGCAAATGCCAATCCTCTTTTTACTTCGGGGGTGTTTAACTCCCTCATTAAACCGAACAGCGTTACATCCCTTCTTCACCGTTATATCAAGTTGCTTGTAAACATTGAGCGCATTGTTCACTGTGTGAAGCATATCCGGCTGTGTAAGATTTTTTACTGTTTGTAGAATGGTGACAATATTATCGCCGAGATTTTTAACATCTTCCTTGCTGAATGAAGTAACTACTTTATCGGTAATATTGGAAAGCTCTTTTGCAAATTCGAAATAACCTTTCCGGTCGATCTCATCCAACGTCTTCATAAAATCCAATACCGATTGTCTAACCAATGGCGAAACATCAACAAGAAAATCTTTCATGCTTTCCAACTGCTCAATGCTGCGATTGATAGTGTTCACATTCCGTAAAAGGTACTTACCGAGGTGTAAAATATCTTTCGTATTCACGTGATCATGAACTGCTTCCAGTTCCACTACAGCGGTGTCGTAGAAATCTTTACCGACACGCATTAAGTCGTCTTTCAAATCCTCCATTTCGCGTCTATGTTTTCTCTGAAGTTCGATCTCTTCGAGAATCAAATCGAGTTTCGAATTGATCGCGTCAATCTGATTTTGAGTTGTTTTCTCTTCCATTTTATAACCTCTTTCCAGCCATTGACATTTGTGATTCAATCGGAAGTTCAGTGCCCTTCAGCAGAAAATTCCAGTACATCCATCGGAACATTACTTTACCGTAATGATTCATTTTTGTCTCTTCAAGCAGTGAAAACGGACCGACGCCAGGCAACGGAAATTTTCCCGGGAGCGGTTCTGTTTCATAATTGAAATCGATAAGAATGCCTTTACCGAAACCGGATTCAATAAAACAATTTGCATGACCGTCGAATTTTTCTTGCGGCTTTCTACCCTCGATAAAACTGAGAACGTTTTCAAAAAGTACGTCCGCTTGAAAATGTGCAACCGAACCGGCTTTTGAACTCGGCAAATTAGTGGCGTCACCAATCACAAAAACATTTTCGTAATCTTGAGAACGAAGAGTGTGTTTGTCCGTCGGTACAAAATTCAGTTCGTCGCCCATTCCGCTTCTTGCAATTACCGCATCTCCCATATTGGTTGGAATTGATACCAGCACGTCGAAATCAACTTCCCGTTCATCCCATGAAATAATTTTTTTCGATTCGTTATCAACCCTTGCGATGCTGAAATCGGTTGTGAGTTTAATATTCTTCTTATCAAGGAAGTCGCCTAGAATTGATGACGCCCGCGGTTTTGTAAACGCGCCCGGTAGAGGTGTAACAAAATGGATTTCAACTTTGTCTCTCATTCTCCGTTCTGTGAAATAAGAATCGGCAAGGAATACAAACTCCAATGGAGCGACCGGACATTTAATCGGCATTTCGGTTATGTTGAGAACGAGTTTTCCGCCTTCCCAATGCTTGAAAAAATTTGCCAACGCGCACGCGCCGTCAATAGTATAGAAGTCAAAAACATTTTTATGCCAAAGTTCGCCTTTTAGTCCTTCCGTCTCCTCAGGATTTATCTGAGAGCCGGTGGCTATTATCAAAACATCGTATGAAAGAACTTTATTGTTCTTGAGGATAACTCTGTTCTCTTTCGGTTCGATCTTTTCGATTTCGGAAACTATAACGTTTGCCTCCGACGGGAAGAAATCTCTCTTGGGTTTGATAACGTCTTTTCTCTTGTATATTCCGAACGGTATGAACAGGAATCCCGGTTGATAGTAGTGAGTCTCATTCTGATCAACTATTGTTATCTGCCATTCATTTTTGTCTAACGCATTGTTTAATTTATTTAACATCATTGTTCCGGCAGTGCCGGCACCGAGAATTAATAGCTTTTTCATCATGCATCCTTATTTTTTTAAGCGGGAATAATTTCTTTCAGTTTATCTTTTATACTCTTGCAATTTCCGAATGAAGCATACACTTCACACATTCTGCAATCTTTATTTGCACAAACATTGTCTTTATGTTTAAGCATCCAGCACGGCTTTGAATAACCATTATATGCCGTGCAATTTTTTCTGTCTTTCGCCGGACATTTTGCGATAGCCCAGCACGGAATCAGTGATAAAATTCTTCGTATCCCTTCGATTCCAATTTTTTCTTCAGAGATTGTTACTCTGACGCACCTCATTCTTTCCAAGTCTTTATCTGAGTAAAGTCTCTGGTTGCTTTCTTTTTTGTATGGAATGATCAGTCCTTCGCGCTCATACATCCGTAGAGTATGAACAGAGATGTTAAGAAGCTTGGCAGCTGAACTGATAGTATAAACCGGAGTGTCAGATATTTCGTTTTTAAGCATTTTGCTGATCTTTTATTTAATAGTTGATATCAATCAATGTCAACTATTCTGCCAACGGTGAATATCAACTTATGGCCAAAATTTAAGGTTTGGACTTATTGTAATTATTGCGAATGAGAAGTATAGTATGAAGGATTCTTAAGTGTGGGAGAGACTTACGATTACAACTAGAGAATGGTTTTTTGAATATCAACTAACATGTAAGGAAGGATTGAGTACGTCATAAGAGAATTGGAAGCACATATAGAAGCTTTAGAATTATCGCACAATAGCCAATTTTTGCGTTGCTTGAACGGTCTCGTTACCTTTTTTCATAATTACTTTATACAAGTAAACTCCGTTAGCCACCAAGTCACCGTCTTCGTCTCTTCCGTCCCATTCTATTCTGTTAAAGTCGAAGTTGAGATTTGGAGGGGGCACAATCAATTCTCTTATCATTCGGCCGCTGACTGTGAAAATCTTAATCTTAAGTTCATCAGGTATCTGTGTAATCTTAAACGTGAAAAACGTTTCATTGGAGAATGGATTTGGATAATTGTAGACGTAAAGCAATTGTGCTTGATTCGAAACCATAAATTTTCTGACCACTCCCGCTGAGTCAATGGGTTGACCTGTGGCGTTCGTTCCCAGAACTTTCAGCGTGTACGTTCCATCGCTTAAACTGGGTTTATAATTAACAACGAATTTGGGATTGCCGCTTGAATACGAATAACTTACGTCTTTGTTAACGAATGAAATTCTTTTGTTGTTAAGAAAAAGTTGTACGTGACTGGTATCAGAAATTGGAATCAGCGATAGATCGTTGAGTTCAACTTTAATATTGGGAATAGTTGAAACATAATCACCGTTAATAATGTCGTTACCATCGAAAGTGAGTTTAAGCGAAGCTGGAGAATCATTTGCTTTCACAAAGAAAGGCACCGTGTACAAGTTGTTATCTTTATATAATTCTAGAATTTTATTATCCGAATCGATAGTGATTTGGAAGTTTCTATTGCCGACGATTGTAGCTGTGTTAAAACTTACATTAGACAATTTTCTTTTATCAGCTCCAAGTGAATCCACTATTTGTTCAAATATTTTCTCTCGTGAGTTATCTGGCTTTACTACTTCGACTCGCACCTTGAAACTGTCCGCTCTCGACTCACCCACGTTGTAAACGTAAAATGACAAGTTTTCAATATCACCTTGAGCAAGTGAGTCTTTTGATAATGAAACCACCTGATAATTTGTACCGAGTTCTGGGACGCCCTGGTAATCAATTGAAAAACTTGTAATTGCCGGTGACTGACCATCCTTGGACAAGTAGAAATTCCCTATCATTTTTAATTTTGGATATAGCTCCGATGAGATGTTGCTCAAGGGGATAATACCGTTACTCGCATGTAATAGCAGAGTATCTACTACGCCATTTTGTTTTTGCTCTAGAGCTAGGAATTCAATTTTGGAATCGCTTGGTAATGTTGTATTTATTTCCACATCTCTCCAACGCGATGCGGGACCAATTATGTCTGTTGTCATCTTTCCTTTTTTATTTTTCCAGACAAATAATTTCTCGTCTGTTAAAATATTTAGATACGAGGATGTTTCCAGTTTTTCGATTACTCCACTGGGTTTCGCTCCTTTTCTACCAATTAATAACCATGGATTTCTGAAACCGATTTTATCAACTAATGCACTTCCTAAAGTTTTGATCGCGTCACGCAACTCCAAAGTCAAATTTGAACTCGCATCGTCAATCGCACACATTGCAACAATTTTTCCATTCGGTACAGAATTAATTAAAGTAGCTAATTCGTGTGCTCTCTGAGGGTTATCTCCATACCAGAAAGTATCGGTAGTATCGATTTTCATTTGGACCGAATCAAAGACCGCTATTCCCATCCCCCAATTGAACGTGTTGGGCAAAATATTTTCTTTATTCAGTTTGATCGAACCGTATTTCATAAAATTCCCTCCGGCTGATTCTGCACTTATCAAAGAACTATCCACCGAAATAGAAATCGTCGAACCCTTCACTGAAAGATGTTCTAAACTGAGCAAACTTTCGCTCAAACTATCGTTGTAGATTATTTTTTTTGGATTATCATTTTTGAGGAATGAAATAAATTGTTCCCAGTTGGAATTGTTGTCACCAAGTTTTGCTCTAAGCCAGTATCTCTTACCGCTTGCTTGCTTCGACAATGGCAGTTTAGTGTAAAATGTATCAATTGGGACTATATATCTAAAAGGATTTAAAAAATTTGGTGATTCGTCAATTTCTGCAATTAGGTTAGCTTTCAAGTCAGAGTTCTTTTGAGCATTCAGAAAAATTATTTGAGACATACTGGAAGCCACTCTGTCGTAGACATACGGCCGAGTCTTGGTCGATATCACATCAAAAGTCAGACTTGCTGAATTATCATCTTCGTAAATCTCATCTACGTTATTGGCCACATCCAGCTTGATCAATAAATAATGTTGCCCTGGTTTATTGAGAATTGGCAATGTCGCGGTGGTTTTGAGTTCGTTAGTTGGGGGTAATATTTTGAGCGTATCTAAAAAACTAACTGAACCCAAATAAGTATCCTCGATCAGAATTTTAGTCGGTTGGGTGCTTTGCGTTCCAAAATTATGCATCGTAAAACTTACTTTTATAGAGTCCATCTGGTCATTA
>JAJYMU010000068.1 GCA_021786655.1 Bacteroidota bacterium | reverse complement strand
TCCGATCTAGTTTCGGGAGAAGAATTAGAGCCGGTAGGGTTATTTGGATTGATTAAAATTATTCCACGCGTCTTGCTGTTAATTTTTTTTCTAATGTCATCTATGTTCGGCTGCCATCCGTTGTTTTCGTCAAGGTAATAAGGATTTTCCATCGTTTGCAATTTACTTTGGATCGCAGTGTACAACGGATAACCCGGCGTAGGAGTCAAAACATTTTCACCGTCGTTCACCAAAGCAGTCAAACAAATGTCAATCGCTTCGCTTGCGCCGGTTGTTACAAAAATATCCTGAACGTTTTTAATTCCCTTCTTCTCGGCTTCTTTTTCAATTGCTTGAACGGCTTGCTTAATTCCCGACGAAGGCGCATAACCGTTAAAATTTTTCAGCATCGCTTTATAAGTTTCTTCGACCAAATGTTTCGGCGGCTCCCAATCAAAAAGATTCGGATCACCGATATTGAGATACAGCATTTCCTTACCAGTCTTCGCAACTTCGTTAGCCATCACTACAATATCCCGCACTGCATAGGTTATGTTATTGGTTCTCGTTGCGGGTTTAATCACAAAATTTGGCATTGGTACCTCGTTATAATCCTAATAATAATTTTATTTTGTATTCAACTTCTTCCAAAGTAGCCGGGCTTATGCTTCCAACATAACTCATCAATCTTTCTTTCGAAATTGATCGTACATCTTCACACTTTACAAAGCTTTCAACTTTTAATCCGGTCTCTTTGCTTGACAGCTGAACATGCAGCGGTATTCCTTTTTTCTTCGAAGTGATTGGTAAAACAATAACCAATTCTGCTGCGCTGTTGTTAAAGAAATCGTCGGAAATAATCAAAGCTGGTCTTATGCCCGATTGCTCTCTTCCTTTTGCGGAATTTAGATTAATCATCCATATTTCACCGCGGTTGGCAGTGTTCATTTTGATTTCTTATTGCCCATCTTTTAAAGTTTTAGCCCACAATTTTCGTTCGCTAAGCTCTTCACGCCATGATTTCTTATCCGTTTTCAGATTTTCATAAGCCGAATTGACTTCATCCCAGAATTCAACCTTTTTATAGTGTTCAAGAGCCTTTGATAAAATTGTTTGCATGGGCTCGCCGGATATTTTTTTTATTTCATGCAAAAGCTTATGTGTTTTTGCATCAATTCGAACAGTCGCTGATGCCATTTTATAAACCTCTTTTATTTACAGTTAAATCTACAAATTTGTATTCAAATCTGAAACACTTTTTATGGTTTAACAATCACTCCTTTGTTGCCGCGCCCATTTATTTTTATCGAGATCGGATTTTTCAAACAAACATGATTGGTGAAATCTTTCTTTTCACAAATTTTTTGTTTCCGCAGCCAATCCCAATCTATGAATCCTTGCTTGGTGAAATTATCTATGGTGAAGTATCCAACCTTGAACGAGGTAAGATTCTGAAAAAAATGAGATCCTTGTGAAGGCGAGACATTGAAATCTGTAAAGTTGGATTCGATGATTGCCTTTGCGCCGTTGATCTGTTCCCATGTTACCGGAATACCGAGCCACGGATCGAGCGTGCCCCATCTGCCGACTCCAACCAACAAATAAGGTGTTTGGCTGTTTATCATTTTTGAATTGAACTGAGAAATCTCGCGCGCAACTTCCCTTGTAAATTTTCGGTCGAACTTTCCCGGATCGACGTAAACAATATCTTTCACATCGTCAATTGCCCCGTGACCGAGAACTTGATTGCTTTTACAAATCAATCTTCCGACATCATAGTTGTCAAGTTCCAATTCTTCAATTTCACCGCTAATGACAAGCGGACGAATTTGCAGCAGCGCAAATTCTTTCGGCTGCCTCGGCGGGACTGTGAGGTTAACCGCAAACTCTATTTCGATTGGCGAACCTGTTCCCCATGTGCCAAGTTCAAGAAGCAAATCTAAAATTTCCGGTAGTGGAAATACTTTGTATTTTAAAATCGGCGCGAGAGTAAAAACTTTTGGCCCCGCTCTTCGTACGCCGTCATAGATTGTAAGATTATCGTTATCATAAGTGGAACCGACTGCATCGAGCGTTCCGTCTTTTTCCGCTTCGGTTAACGGATATTTTTTTGTGAGGCGTTCCTCATCAATATTTTTATCCGAGTATTCTTCATACAAATCCAACGCAAAAAAATCTTTCGGTGTGTATTTCAACAAATCTTTTATGCCGCCGGCATTGAGCTGCTGTAAAGGATACTTCGGACAAAATCGGAATGTTAAACCGCCTTCCACAATTGCTTTTCCTAGTCCAGGCGCAACCGCAGCGGTACCGTCTGTTGATTTAAGCGGCAGAGTAGGATAAAAATTGTACGACTTAGCAATTCCGGAAAAATCCGGATAATATTTTCCATTGTGTTCCGCGCCAACCATTTTTTGAATTATTACCGCCATCTTTTCTTCTTCGAGACGGTAAGTAGTTACCTTCATGTAGTCTTTCGATTTCTGAAAGAAGACTGAAACGAAAATTCTTTTTACGGCATGAAGCAGCTGCTTCAACCTAATATCAAGATTCGGGTGATTGTTCGGTAACATGAACGTATCGTAAACACCGGCAAACGGCTGACCTTGTGAATCTTCAAGCAGACTTGAAGAACGCACGGCAAGCGGTTCTTTTACCAATTCCAGAAACGCGCGCAAACTTTCTACCGCATACTGCGGAAATTTCTTTGCATCGAAGAATTTGTTTTTGAGGGCTTCATCATCTTCGCATGTAAGCGCAAACTCCCGAAGATTATTATCGCTGAGGAACTGATCGAAAATATCCGTCCCCAAAACAACTGCAGGCGGCACAAATATCTTTACACCTTCAAATTTATTTCGTATTTCAAAATTGCTGAGCAAACTGTTAACAAAGCCGAGACCGCGCGCTTTGCCGCCAAGCGATCCGCCGCCGATTCGCGCGAATGTTGTGGTAACATCAAAAGTCTCCTTGTTGAAATCGAGAATAACTCCAATCTGCCGCGATTTACGGAATTCGCGAACGTAATCGATCAACAGTTTTCTTAGTGCCGCCACAGATGGAAAGTCGCTAACTTTCTTCGGGCGCAACTGATGAGCCAACCAAAATTCGGTTCTCGCCTTAAGCCAATTTGAGAAATGATTTCGTGATGCGTGGTACATAATACTTTCGTCGGGAACTATAGCAAGCTGCTCTTCCAGTTCGGTTAAGTTTCTTGCTCGTCCAACTTCGTCACCGTTGTCTGTTCGAAAAACGAAATCACCGAAACCAAAATTATGAAGCATAAACTCTTTGAGGTCTTCCAAAAGTGTGGGGGAGTCTTTCACAAGAAACGACGTGCCGATGGCAGCGGCAATATTCTCATTACCACGATTGGTTGACTGCAATAAAATTGGTATGTCCGGCTGACGCTCTTTGACTTTTTGAGCAAAAGAGATTCCCGCATCGGGATCAGGCTTGCCGCTTCGTATGAAGTCAATGTCGGAAATTATTCCAAGCACATACTCTTCATACTTCTCAAAATAATTCCATGCTTCTTCGTAGCTGGAACAGAGCAAAATTTTGGGACGTGCGCGCATCCGTAAAAACTTGTGAGAAAGATTTATACCTTCCGAAATCAAACTCTGCGATTGCTTCAGTACCTCAGTATAAATTATCGGAAGATATGATGAGTAAAATCTAATGTTGTCTTCGATAAGAATTATTGTCTGAACACCGACACTCTTTGTGTCGTTTTCAACGTTGCGTATGTCCTCTAATGATTTGATAATACCGAGAACAATTCTGTAGTCCCCTTGCCATATAAAAACTTTGTCAAAAATTGAGATGTCTTTTGTAGAAATCAGATCCGTCATTTCACGATTGTCGTAACTGAGAAGCACAACTGGAATATCCAAGCCGCTCTCTTTCACCTTCGTTGCAAACGTGATTGCGTTCATATCTTCAATGTGAAGCGTCGTAATAATTAGATCAAATCTGCGTTCCTCTTTTGCAAGTCGAATTGCTTCCTCACCGTTAGATACTTGAACAAGCTCCGGTGAATGACTGAGGTTCAATCCTTGGTATTCTTGCCGAATGAGTTCGTAAAGACGCTCATCTTCTTCGAAGATGTATGAATCATACAGACTGGAAACGAGAAGAATATCCCGTACGCGGAACCGCATGAGGTTGTGGAAGTTCTGAAACTTCAGGTAACGGCTTTCCTTAAATGTTTCTTTATCAAACTTGATGACTTGGTTGCTCATAAGAATCACAATTGTGCGGTATTAAATTAAGGAACTGAAGATTTGCTTACTACAAAAAAATCCGTGTTTGAAGATAGATGAGCATAGAATTATCAATCAGCCATGAACTTATCGACGGTGACACCAATTTCGTGAATTATTGCTTTGATAGTACCCTTACGAATACTTTTACCTTTGTGATGAGGTACAGGAATTACCTTACCATCTTCATCCCTTACCCACAATTCGTGCGACCCCTTACCTTGCCGGTAAAATCTGAATCCAAATTTCCTTATTCGTTTAATAACAACTTGATAAGAAAGTTCGGTAAGCTTCGGCATTCTCAAACACCGATGGGAAATGCGAAGGTCATTCGCTCATTCTTTGTAAAATCAAATTCATTAAAGCCGAGCGATTCATTTCTCTCTTTGCGGTAATCGAAAATCATTTTTGCTACATCTATGCAATTAAAAACAGCTTCTTCAACAGTATCGCCTTCAGCAAAAGCGCCTTGAATACCGGGAATCCTTGCAAGAAAACCGTTGCCATTTCTTTTAATCTCGATTGATGCCATTATCGCTTTAGATTTTTTCATTTTTGATTCCTTTTATCACTACCAATACAAAAATAACATATTTAACTGTCTTCTGAAATCATTATAAGAAAATATCTCGGCGTAAAACAATAGTTTCAGTATGCAACATCTGTAAAGAACTCAAATTATTGTTTCTAAAAGAAAACCTCGAAGGTCTTTGTTAATGACCTTCGAGGTTGTTAATCGCGTCATCCGCGTCTATCAAAGGTTAACCTGACAGCATTGCATAAGAGCGCCCCTCATTCGACTCACTGAATACCTTCCCTATAAAGAGCGCAAGAAAGCAACCAGATCTTTCTTTTCCTCGGCTTTCAAGAGAAGTTGTTGAATAAGATTGAAATACTCCACTATATCCTCAAGGGTGAAACACCTACCGTCGTG
>JAJYMU010000284.1 GCA_021786655.1 Bacteroidota bacterium | reverse complement strand
GCTCTACTTCCCGAAATTCATTATGGGTTACATGGGAATGCCGAGACGGTATTACGATTATCTTCCGATGTTCACTCCATATCAAAGAATTTCTACAATCGGTTCGTGGATTTTGGCTGGCACAATATTTTTTATGGTAGGATATTTTATTCATGCGTTGTTCAAAGGAAAGAAAGCTACATCTAATCCGTGGGGAGGAGTAACATTGGAATGGCACATATCTTCGCCGCCAATTATGGAAAACTTTCATGAGATTCCAACAATCACGCATGAACCGTACGATTTCAGTCAACTTAAGGAGATGAAGAATGAGTAATCATCAAGAAACTGCTGCGGCTACTCATCAAACACATCGCGACGATGTCGGCGCAAAGATGGGAATGTGGCTGTTCCTTTTCACCGAAGTCCTTTTGTTCGGCGGATTGTTTCTTGTGTACGCCGTTTATAGATATCAGTACCAGCAACAATTTCATATTGCGGCGATGGAATTAAACACCGGCATCGGAACGCTGAACACAATTATTCTTCTCACAAGTTCTTTAACAGTTGCGCTTTCAATCGCTGCAATTCAAAAAGGGAACAAGTTCCTCTCAATGATTTTGATTTTGACAACGCTGATCTTAGCGGCAATGTTCATGGTAAATAAATTTTTCGAATGGTCGACAAAGTTTTCGCACGGCATTTATCCGGGTTCAAAAGAATTAGCCGCCAAACCGAACGGACAAATTTTATTCTACGGTCTATACTTTGTGATGACCGGTCTTCACGGTTTGCATGTTCTGGTTGGAATGGTAGTTTTAACTTTCATGCTTGTCTTCATCAAGAGGGACATCATTACAAAAGACAGTTACGCAAAACTTGAAAACTCCGGTCTCTACTGGCACTTGGTGGATTTGATCTGGATTTTCTTGTTCCCGTTGTTCTATTTGATTCAGTAATCTTCAAACAAGGATTTTTACATGAGCGATCACGACAATAAAGTTCATCACATTTCATACGGAACGTATATCCTGGTATGGGTTGCGCTTTTAGCGTTCACATCAATTACTGTTACCGTTGCCGGCATTGGTTTGGGAAGATACACTCTTTTCATTGCGCTTCTTATCGCGGCAATAAAATCCACCTTAGTTATAAATATTTTCATGCACATAAAATTTGATGAGCCGATTTTCAAAGTGTTCCTCGCTCTAAGCGGAGTTACCTTATTGATAATTTTCGCTTTAACATTTTTTGACGTTCTATTTCGTTGAGGAGTTAAATGTTTCCAGCACCAACAACACATGCAGGGTCAGTTGATTTCGTAATGCTTTACATCGTGAGTATCTCGGTTGTACTTCTGCTGGGTATTACGGCAACAATGATATATTTTGTTTTCAAGTACAACAGAAAGAAGGGGCACGAGCCGGTTGATATTCACGGCAACCTTTGGCTGGAAGTGGTTTGGATTTTAATCCCGACTCTCTTGGTTCTCTCAATGTTTTATTTCGGTTACACAAGTTATAGAGAATTTCGCGATAGACCCGATGAGGCATTTGTTGTTAAAGTTACTGCGCGCATGTGGCATTTTTCTTTTACTTACGATAACGGAAGAAAGTCCGACACGCTTTATGTTCCGATTAACACGCCCATTGATTTGGAAATGCGCTCGATGGATGTCAACCACGCGTTTTATATTCCGGCGTTCAGAATAAAGGAAGACATACTTTTCAGTCAAACGAATCATTTGTATTTCACGCCGAAGGAAGAGGGGGCGTACGACGTAGCGTGTGCGGAGTATTGCGGATTGAATCACTCCGCTATGTACACTAAAGTTGTTGTGATGCCGGAAAATAAATTTACTGCGTGGTTTGGCGCGCCGGCAAAATTGCAGAAGGCTGGAGTGAATAATTAGTAAATGGCAGAACTGAAAAAACATATCGGAATAATTTTAGAACTTGGCAAAGTGAAGATCACTTTCTTCGTTGCGTTTTCCACTTCGATCGGTTACTTGCTCAACTCAGCGCGGCTTGAGTGGCGAATGATACTTCCTGCATTCGGCGTGTTTATACTTGCCATGGGGTCGTCGGCGCTGAACCATTACCAGGAAAGATTCTCCGATGCATTGATGGACCGCACGAAGGGACGACCGATTCCTTCCGGAAGAATAACTGCAAAGCATGCAGTTGTCGCCGCTTCAATTTTAGTTCTATTCGGTTCAATGATTATTTATCTCTCATCAAATGTAACTGCTGTGCTTCTCGGATGGCTCGCGTTGATTTGGTACAACGTTGTTTATACGCCGCTCAAGAAAAAATATGCATTGGCAGTCGTTCCCGGTTCACTCATCGGCGCAATACCTCCTGTGATCGGCTGGGTTGCATCCGGCGGCGCTCTGCTGGATCTTAAAATTTTATCGCTCGCGCTGTTTTTCTTTATCTGGCAGATTCCGCATTTCTGGCTGCTCCTTTTACTTTACGGAAAAGATTACGAGAAAGCCGGATTTCCGACACTTACAAAAATATTTTCCAACTCGCAGTTGAGCAGAATAACATTTGTATGGATGGCTGCTCTCGCAACAAGCTGCGTTATAATTCCGTTTGTTAATATCTCCGCCCATTTTATTACTGCGCTGGTGATTGCTGCATTAGGCGTTTGGCTTTTAATCGAATCACGCGACATACTTACGGATTACTTTGAACGGATCATTTTCAGAAAAGCTTTCTTGCGGATCAATCTTTATGTGCTCGCTGTTGTTCTGGTTCTTTCATTAGATAAGTTATTACTTCATGAATTTTAAAACGGTTTGAATATGCAATTCTTAGACAATTCGGTTCTTCCTCAATCAGCGCCTCATTTGATGCTGCTGAAATATCTGCTTGTACTGACTTTCATAATTTTCTTTACGTACACAGGAATACTGTTCGGTTCGCTTTCGTTGTCTCTTTTTTTCAACAAGAAATCCGTTAAGAGCGGCGATAAACTTCTTCATAACTTTTCTAAGAAATTGATCGATCTTATCACGTTCAACAAAGGCGTTTCATTTGCTCTCGGTGTCGTTCCGCTTTTGAGCGCCGTGTTCTGTTACGCACAGTTTCTGCATTTAACAAGCTTGGATGTTACCGGCTATCTGCTTCTTTCGCTTCTGCTGTTCGCTGCCGGATTGATTCTTACTTACACTTACAAATACACTTTTCACTTAAAAGATATTTTCCAATTTGCCGATGAGAAAAAAGATTCCGCCAAGACAGACGAATCATTAAAGAGTGAGATCGAATCATACAGCGGTAAAACCGGAAACATTCACCGCAAGAGCGGTTTGTATGGGTTGATTCTTCTTGCAGTTGCTGTCTATCTTTTCTCCGGCGCGGTTCAGCTTGCCGGAGATACTTCACGCTGGCAGACCGATAACAGTTTATTCGGAATTATATTTTCATTCTCAACATTATTTTATTTTCTCCAATTCCTTGTGCTTTCACTCGCGCTTACTACGTCTGCGGTTCTCTATTTCTTTTTCAACACAGAAAACATTTCATCGTTCGACGAAACTTACCGGTCGTTTGTTAAATCCTTTGCATTGAGCAGGGGACTGGTTGCCGTTGTTCTTCTTCCTTTGGTAATTGCGCTAACGGTTGTAGCTCAGCCCATTGCGGCTTTGTCCTTCGGCTTTTTCGAGATACTTACTGTTGCTTTAATTCTTCTTTTAGTTCTCAGCATAATGTTCTACATCATGATCAAAGAATCCAGCATCAAGTACCGCGCTTCGGCAATTTATTTATTGATAATCGTCGTCGCGTTATTGGTTATCAAAGATCATTTTGCTTTCGATACAGATACGAAGATGCACACAGAAGTTCTTGCCGCAGAGTACGTTAAGTATGAAAAGAAAACTTTGGAAGAAGCCGGATTAACCGCCGCGCCCGCAATCAACGGCGCAGATATTTACAACGGACGATGTATTGCTTGTCACGCGTTCGATCACCGCGTAGTTGGTCCGCCATACAATTCCGTTCTGCCGAAATACGAAGGGAAGAAGGACGAGCTTGTAAAATTCATTATGAATCCGGTGAAGAAGAATCCCGATTATCCTTCCATGCCTAACCAAGGTTTGAAACCTAACGAAGCCGATGCTGTTGCTACATGGCTGCTGCAGACGTATAAGAAGTAGCTTTTAGCTGTAAGCGGTTAGCCGTCGGCAGTTTTGAATTTAGTATTTCATTTCCACGAACTCCTCATTTGTAATTAGTAATTGGTCATTTTGGCATTGGGATTAGTCACAGTGCATTTATCATTTCTAATTTATCATTTGTAATTTGAAATCGGTCGTTAGTAATTAGACATTTGGTAGTCGTCATTTTTCAAAGCCCCATGCATCCAATCATTGGTTTAACCTTTTTCTTCAAAGCGGTCATGCAACCGTTCAAAGGTGTTGTTATTTTCTTCATTGTCAATGTGAACTCATTCATAGCAGCAAGCTTTTCGTTCAGAGGCATAATGAATTGATTCAAAGGGGGAAATTCCCATTCATTGAGAAAAATTTTCATTCAGAGGAGTGATAAACTCGTTCGGAGACGACTTCAAGTGAAACAATGTCATACCGATATAACTCATTGCCAAGATTTTGCTCTCATTGCAATTCTCAACTCATTCATTAGCACTGTGAAGTCATTCGGAGATATGATATAGTATCGCAATGAGAGAAATTGGTTGAGAAATGCCAAAAGAATTGCCGGAATGTTGGAATCCATTGTGAAAACGAAACATGTATGTCAGACGGACAAGTGATACAAGCTGCAAATCCATTATTGAGCTTGGAGTTTGGTGCCGGTTACGACGGTTTCAAGACGGATTCAGGACGGAAACAGAGCGCATGTGAGATTGGGGTGAACAATTATGAAATGGATTAATCGAATAATATGACCTTAAATTTTACGTTAGTTTCAAACGAATTATCTATTTCAAATCAAGTAAGAAAGACAAATTGAATCAATGTAGAGTGCAATACATTATGGGGCAGTTGGCGGATAGCAAATGGCTGTCAGCAGTCAGCAGTCTGCTGTCGTCTGAGAGCTGAACGCCGCGTGCGTGTTGCTGAAAGCTAATTTCTGTTGAATGTTTAATAGGATTGTTTTATGTTGTGTTCGGGAGGAACACCAAAACATTTTATGGAAAGGATGAGAGGGGAAAATAAACCGCGGTTTCTAGAGCATACAGCTTT
>JAJYMU010000024.1 GCA_021786655.1 Bacteroidota bacterium | reverse complement strand
CGTGAATTGTTTTTGAACTCTTCACTGTTTATTAATTGCTGCATTATCTTAAAAATTTTTTCATGTAAAACTCAATTTGTTTCCTGCTTAACAACTTTATCTGATTTTAAATTCAATTCTCACACGCACAACCTAATCTTTTTTACCTCTATCTCCTTAAGTTGACAGCATTGCCCGTATGGGGTCAACTTTTCTCAATAAATCAGAACAATAATATGGCTATGGCAGTCAATGCTGAAAAGCCAAACGAATATTCAATTGCTAACTATCCGAATCCATTCAACCCAACGACAACGATAAATTATCAATTGCCAGAGAACGGATTTGTGACGATAAAAGTTTACGATGTGCTAGGCAAAGAAGTTGCGACTCTGGTTAATGAAAATAAATCTGCTGGTTATTACAATGTTAATTTCGATGCGAGCAAACTAACAAGTGGTGTTTACATCTATACAATCAATGCAAACGGTTTTGTTCAATCAAAGAAAATGCTTCTGATGAAGTAGTAATTTTTAATTACAGACATTATTGTAATTCCAGTTGAAATCTTAGAAGGAATTTCATAAGTTTTCGGTGCCACTGCTGAAGAGCAGTGGCAATTTTTTTTATCCAAGCACAAATAAGGAGTTTTTCAGGTGTCAAATTTTGTTTACTTAAGCAAAGAACGGATGCGCGAGATCGAGAAAGAATTAAGCGATCTCAAAAATAACGGCAGAAAAAGAATGGCTGAAAGAATTGCCGAAGCCAGATCTCACGGCGATCTTTCCGAGAATGCCGAGTACGATGCCGCAAAAGAAGAGCAGGGTTTGCTCGAACTAAGGATCAGCAAAATGGAAGAACTTCTTTCGCGCGCAACTCTTATTGATCTGACCAACATGCCGAAGGATCAAGCGCATATTTTATCTACACTAACCGTGAAGAATTTGAACAACGCAAAAACTTATAAATATACTCTCGTCTCGCCGGAAGAAGCCGATATTGATAAAGGCAAGATTGCAATTTCATCGCCGGTTGGACAGGCGCTGATGGCTTCTAAAGTCGGTCAAACCGTACAGGCAAAGGTTCCTGCTGGAATTATTAAATTTCAGGTGCTGGATTTAGAATAATTGTTGGATAAATTTTGATTGCTGAATTTATTGGAAAGTCTCTTTTGAGACTTTCTTTTTAATCCGCCTTCGCGCTTCGCTTCGGCTGACAAGTGGACATGATAAAATCCACGCTGCCTCGCCTCGATTCGACTCATCTCTCGAGTCGAAGCGGGTTGCGGCGAGAAGATTTATTGATGAATTAGAGTGCAGAGAATGAAAAGAGTTGAGCAAAAGGTTTTGAAATTTGTTGATCAGTACAAGCTGATCGATCCAGGAGATAAAATTTTAGTTGCATTCAGCGGCGGACCCGATTCTGTTTTCGCGCTCAACTTTTTGAAAAAATATAGCCGCAAGTTCAAAATTGAATTGGTTGCGGTTCATTTCAATCATGGTCTGCGCGGTGAAGAATCCGATACCGATGAAAAGTTTGCGAGAGATTTCTGCGAGTCAAACGATATCAAAATTGAAGTTGAAAAGCTGAATGTGAAATCGTTTGCAAAGAAGAACAAACTTTCCGTTGAAGAAGCCGCACGCAAGCTGAGATACGAAAATTTGGAATCGATCGCTAAAAAGTTGAAATGCAATAAGATTGTTACGGCGCACAATCAAAGCGACAACACCGAAACAATTCTGATGAATCTTTTCAGCGGTACGGGATTAGCGGGACTATCCGGCATTCCTGTTCAACGCGGAAAAATCATTCGCCCATTTCTCTGCGTAACCAAACAAGAAATCATGGAAGCATTGCAAGAAAGCGGGATCGGGTTCCGAGTCGATTCATCAAACTTCAGCAACGATTTCAAAAGAAATTTTGTGCGCAACAGAATTCTTCCGTTGATCAGAGAAAAAATTAATCCGTCGATTGACGAAGCGCTATTTCGTTCGGCAAGAAATGTCGAGAGTTCGTCTTTGCTAAGTGAAAAACTTCTCGATTTACCAACGAGGAAATACGTTACGGCAAAAAATGGAATTGTGAAGATCAAGACTTCCTTGAGTGAACTCTTCGGTGGAAAATTTCCCGGTGAAATTCTGAAATTGACACTACAAAAATATTTCGAGCATGAATTCGGTTATGACGACTTCGAAAAAATAAACTCGTTAACCGGCAAACAAAAAGGGAAAAGAGTTCATCTCTCAAAAAATTTGATTGCTTACCGGGAGGAAAAAGAAATTAGAATCGAAGAAGCGAAAGCGACATCTAACAGAGAACTGAAAATTGAAGTCGGTGCTCATGTTACGATCGGATCAAAAACTTTCGGCGTTGAACTTGAGAAGAACATGAACGTCAAATGGAGCAGTGATAAAAAAATTGAATTCATTTCCGGCGACAATCTGGAAAACAGTTTTGAAATTCGTACATGGAAAGAAGGAGATCGTTTCAAACCGCTTGGAATGAAGGGTGTTAAAAAGGTCTCAGATTTTCTGACAGACGAGAAAGTCCCGACATCGGAAAGAAAAAAACAATTGGTGATGCTTAATCGGAACCAAATTGTGTGGGTTGTTGGTTTAAGAATAGATGATCGGTTCAAACTAAATTCGAAAACAAAAAAAGTTTACAAGCTATGGATGAATTAAAGAAGCAAACGAAAGATGAGATTTTGGTCGGGACCGAAAAATTTGTTCCTTACTTGACCGAAGAGGTAATTCAAAAAAGAATTGCTGAACTCGGCATGCAACTCTCCGAAGAATATAAAGCCAAGCTGCCGATCTTCATCGGCGTTCTTAACGGATCGTTCATGTTCATGTCCGACCTTCTTAAAAATGTTACTATTAACTGCGAGATGGATTTTTTCAAACTTTCTAGTTACGGCGATGAAAAAATTTCTTCCGGTCGAGTTAAACTTGTGAAAGATTTGAATGCTGACATCAATGATCGTCACTTGATCATAGTTGAAGACATTATCGATACCGGGCTTTCAATAAATTACATCGAGCAGATGATCAAAGAACACACGCCGGCAAGTATGAAAGTTATTTCACTTCTTGTGAAGCCGGAGAGTTTAAAATATGACGTCAAAATTGATTATATTGGCTTCAAAATTCCTAACAAGTTCGTGATTGGATACGGACTCGATTACGCTCAAAAGTATCGGAATCTGCGCTCAATCTACGTTTTAAGTGAATAATTAGAGAAAGAATTTAATGACTGAATGGACCAAACTATTTATGGCTGACGAAGAGAAAAATCCGAATTCCAACAAACCTAAAAAGGGAATCGGCGGACCGCAGAAACCGGACGGCGATTTTGATTGGGGAAAAATTATCAGAACAGTTTTCAGCTGGGGCGCTGTAATTATTGCCGCAGTGATTATTATGCAATTCATGCGCGCCGGATCCTCAAACACAGTTGACGTAACTTATGATGTTTACGAAAACTTCCTGAAAGCCGATAAGATTGTTGATGCGAAGATTTACAAAACCGATGTCAACGATTACCGTTTTGAAGGTACGCTGAAAGACAAAGAAAAAATCTTGATCAACAATAACTACGTTGATGTAAAAACATTTTCCGTTACGCTCGTCGAACCGGTTATTCAAGATCAAATAAAAATTTGGAACGATAAAAATATAAAGTACACTTTCGTTAAAGAGTCTAACGAATGGATGACTGTGCTTCTCGGTTTCGTCCCGTGGATTTTAATTTTTGCATTCTGGATTTTCATTATGCGCCGGATGCAAGGCGGCGGTGCCGGCGGAACACGCGGCATTTTCAACTTTGGAAAGAGCAAAGCAAAATTGATTTCTGAATCGGCAATCAAAGTTACTTTCAAAGATGTTGCCGGAGCCGATGAAGCGAAACAAGAACTCGAAGAGATTATTGAATTTTTAAAAGAGCCTGGAAAATTTCAACGGCTCGGCGGTAAAATTCCGCGCGGAGTTTTATTGTTGGGACCTCCAGGAACCGGTAAAACTTTATTGGCTCGTGCTGTTGCCGGCGAAGCAGGCGTTCCGTTCTTCTCAATTTCCGGTGCCGACTTTGTTGAAATGTTTGTCGGCGTTGGCGCAAGCCGTGTGCGCGACTTATTCGAACAGGGAAAGAAAAGTGCGCCGTGCATAATTTTTATTGATGAAATCGATGCTGTGGGTCGTCACCGCGGCGCTGGTTTGGGCGGCGGACACGATGAACGTGAACAAACGCTGAATCAATTACTAGTTGAGATGGACGGCTTCGAACAGAACAGCGGCGTAATTATTATTGCCGCTACAAACCGTCCCGATGTTCTCGATCCGGCATTGCTGCGTCCCGGTCGTTTCGATCGCCAAGTTGTAGTTGATCGTCCCGACGTAAAAGGAAGAGAAGGAATTCTGAAAGTTCATACAAGAAAAATTCCGTTGGATGTTGATGTAGATCTTGCAACCCTTGCTAAAGGCACTCCGGGATTAGCCGGAGCCGAACTTGCAAACATGGCAAACGAAGCTGCTCTTCTTGCCGCAAGAAAAGATAAGAAAAACGTTTCGATGGCGGATTTTGAAGAAGCCAAAGACAAAGTGATGATGGGAATGGAAAGAAAGAGTATGATCATTTCCGAAGAAGAAAAGAAGATCACTGCTTATCATGAGATTGGTCACGTTCTGGTTGCTAGAATGATTCCGGAAGCTGATCCGGTTCATAAAGTTACAATCATTCCTCGCGGACGAGCGCTTGGTGTTACAACTTATCTTCCGGTTGATGAGAAACATACTTACTCGAAAAATTATCTTGAAGCGATGATCACTTATGCGCTTGGCGGTCGCGCGGCAGAAAAGTTAGTGTTCAATCGATTTACTACCGGTGCAGGCAATGATATTGAAAAAGCAACCGGCATTGCGCGTAAGATGGTTTGCGAGTGGGGCATGAGCGAAAAGCTTGGTCCTCTTGCCTACGGTGCGCGTGAAGAAGAAATATTTTTAGGCCGCGAAATTACAAAGCATAAAGATTTCAGCGAACAGACCGCGCAGGATATCGACAGCGAACTGAAGAAAATTGTAATAACATGTATGGAACGCGCTGAAAAGATTCTTTCCGAGAATATGGATGTTCTTCATAGACTTTCAAAAGATTTACTCGAAAGAGAAATTCTTGACGCCGACGAAATTGATAAAGTTATGCGTGGAGAAGAACTTCCGC
>JAJYMU010000038.1 GCA_021786655.1 Bacteroidota bacterium | reverse complement strand
TATAACGGGTTGGATGCGTTGAGAATTATCAGAAAGATGGGCGGCTACAAAGATATTCCGATTATTGCTTCCACTGCTTATTTGCAGCCCGGCGCCCGTGAAAGTTTTATTAATGCCGGCTTCACCGAGTTCGTTTCCAAGCCATTGCTTCGCGAAAAACTACTCGACGTTCTTAAGAAAATATTTGAGTAAATATTTTTTTACGTTCAGCTTCTCATGATCAACAAATTCTATTTTCAGTATGAACAAAGCAATTTATAATTCACCAATCGGATTGATTGAAATCTCCGGCACCGACAATTCCATTGCCTCAATTTATTTTATAGATGAAGGGTCAAAGACTAGATTTTCTACGAATGATTATTTGGAAAATTGTGCTCGGCAACTGGATGAATATTTCAAAGGTACACGCAGAGAATTTGAATTGCGGTTAGAACCCGAAGGGACAGAGTTTCAGAAGAAAGTTTGGAAAGAACTTTTGGAAATACCATTCGGAGTGACAACCTCGTATCTCGAACTTTCAAGAAAACTTGGCGATCAAAAAGCAATCCGCGCTGTTGCCAACGCAAATGGTCAAAACGAAATTTCCATTATCATTCCGTGCCATCGTGTAATTGGAAGCGACGGAAGCTTGACGGGTTACGGTGGGGGATTATGGCGTAAAAAATGGCTGCTCGAACATGAACAAAAATATTCCGGCGGCGCACATCAAATGAATCTTTTCCGATGAGATTTTTTCAAAAAGAAATATCGCTCAAACCAAAGCCTCGCGGATTTCACCTTATTACGGATGAAATTGAAAAACAAATTCCGGAACTGGCAAAAGTTTCTGTCGGAATCGCGCACATTTTTATCAAACATACATCAGCATCTATAACGCTGAATGAAAACGCAGACCCCACCGTTCGTTCCGATATGGAAATGTATTTCAACAAGATTGTTCCGGAGAACGCTTCCTATTTTCAGCATACGCTGGAAGGAACCGATGACATGACATCTCACATCAAATCGTCTTTGCTTGGTAGCTCAGTAACGGTTCCGGTTACGAATGGAAAGTTTAATCTCGGTACTTGGCAAGGAATTTATTTATGTGAGCACCGTAACTACGGCGGCTCTAGAAGAATTGTAATAACGGTTATTGGCGAGTAAAAACGTTTTCGTTATGCCGGTTCTTCGTGGGTCAAACAATGAAGCGTGCCTAAACCCCAAACTAAATCCACGGAATTAATCCCAACAACGGTTCTGTCCGGGAATAATCCCGCTAGAATATTCAGCGCGATTCTATCATTCGGATCATTAAAAGTCGGGACCAACACTTTACGATTGGAAATATAAAAGTTGGCATAACTTGCCGGCACACGCATATTATCAAAATAGAGCGGAGATGGCATTGGAAGTTCTACAACATTTATTTTCGATCCGTCTTCCAACCGCGCATCTTTCAGTCGCGCAAAATTATCTTCGAGCAGAGTATAATTTTCTTCAGAGCTATTCGTTTCTTTGCAAAGCACAACTGTGTTGCTGTTAACAAAGCGGCAGAGATCGTCAACATGACCGTGCGTATCATCGCCAACGATTCCTTTACCAAGCCAAATCACATTTGTAACGCCAAAGTATTTGTGGAAGATTTCTTCGTAATCATTTTTAGCAAACCCGTGATTTCTCGTCTGAACATTTTCATCGAGCAGACATTCTTCTGTAGTCAAAAGTGTCCCGCGACCATTAACATCTATGGCTCCGCCCTCAAGCACAACTTTTTTGTCGTTATGAATTGCTTCGATCATTTCATGCTTGAGTTTATTTGAAAGGATGCGTGGAATATTTTTGTCTTTCTTCCAATTATCGTACTTAGCCCATCCGTTAAAACGGAAACTAATGCCGGTCATGTTCTCTTCGGATTTCACAAATGCCGGTGATGAATCGCGCATCCACCCGCGGTCGGTTTGCGCGACAATGAAATCGACATAATCCAAATCGACATAATTTTTCTGAAGAATTTTTTGAACTTTCTTTTTTTGTTCTTGCGGTTGAATTATGATTCTTACTCGCTCTCCTGGTACTAGATTTTTAACGATCTCAGCGTACACCCATGGTATCGGTGAAAATTTTCCAGGCCAATCTTCTTTTTGATGCGGCCAGCAGATGATAGTTGATTTATGCGGTTCCCATTCGGCGGGGAGACGTAAAGATTTGTTCATCATATCAAATTTTATTTTAGAAATCTTTCGGTGATACCTTGGTATGCATCTATTCTTCTGTCGCGCAAGAACGGCCAGTTTCTTCGAACGTTTTCAAGATGATCGAGACTTACTTCGGCAACAAGAATTTCTTCTTTATCGGCAGATGCTTGTGCGAGAATAACTCCTTGCGGACTTGCGATAAACGACGAGCCCCAAAATTCTATTCCGGCTTGCTCTTTCACGGGTCGTTCAAAACCCACACGATTAACCGACGCAACATAAACGCCGTTGGCGATTGCATGTGAACGCTGAATGGTTACCCAAGAATCTTTTTGAGCTTCACCGTGTTTCTTTTTCTCGCTTGGATGCCAGCCGATAGCGGTGGGGAAAAACAAAACGTTTGCGCCTTTCAATGCCGTGATTCGCGCGCCTTCCGGATACCACTGGTCCCAGCAGATCAGCGTTCCGATCTCGCCGTATTTTGTTTTGAACGATTTGAAACCGAGATCTCCTGGAGTGAAATAAAATTTTTCATAGTACGCCGGATCGTCTGGAATGTGCATCTTTCTGTATGTGCCAAGAATCTTTCCGTCGGCGTCGATCACAACTGCTGTGTTGTGATAAAGTCCGTGCGCTCTTTTTTCAAAAATCGGAACGATGATAGAAACTTTTAATTTTTTAGCTGCAGATTGAAATGCTTTTGTTGATGGACCAGGAATTGTTTCAGCAAGATTAAAAAGTGAAGAATCTTCCTTCTGGCAAAAATATTGAGAGCGATAAAGTTCAGGCAGACAAATTACTTTTGCACCTTTCTTTGCTGCTTTATCAACCCACGATAAAGTTTTTTTAAGGTTCTTGTCCGGATCGGCGGTGAAAAACATCTGCAGTAATCCGATTTTAAATTTTTTATTCTTTGTCATGTTCTATTCAAACTTGTGAATGACTATCTCGATTTTTCAACCGCAAATTTGTTATAGATAAACATAAGAACTGTTGCCGCAACGCCTATTCCGAACATTGTCATGAAGATCACATTTGTGTTGTTAGTCTTAGTTGCAAATTGTTCGTACAACCAGCCGCCGAAAGGATCGCCTGCAAATCTCGCAATTGCGATCGGTAGAAAAGCATATCCTTGATACAAACCTTGCTGTCCCGGAGGCGCGATTTCGGAAATGTATTCATAATATCTCGGCGCTTGAATCATCTCGCCGATTGAAAATGTTGCGACTCCGGCTACAATGGCTGGAATGCTGGGATGTATTGCGATGATGAGCCAAATTAAACTTGATATTGCAAAACCGGTTAAGATTGCCGAATGTGTCGGCAACTTTTTTGTTAGTCTGTTTAAAGGAATCTGCAATAAAATTATTGCGCCCGCGCCGGCCCATGATTGGTAAATTTCATAAGGCGCGCTTCTGCTAATAAAATCCGTTATATAATATGGAACAATTATGAACTCTTGCCAGAAAATGATCCAATACAATGAATAGATCAAAAGGAAGATCATGAACTTAAAATTTGCTAGAACAACAAATAAGTTTTGAATCTTCTTTCCGAGCGATTCGACAACCACTTCATCTTTCTCGCTTCGAACATCTTTGTACATAACCAAATTAACAATCAGCATGGCTAAACAGCTTATGGACGAAACGAGGTAAACAAATTCGTTGCCGAAACTATCGCGTACGAAATAAGCAATCGTCGGTCCCAACATTGCGCCGACATTTACGAGCCAATAATAAATTGCATACCCAAGTGATTTGGAATCTTCGGTAGATGCTGCGGCAACAGTTCCTAGTACCGATGGTTTTATGAATGAACCTCCGAACGCGGTAAGCAGCAAAAAAATCATTACTAACCAAAAGTGATCAAAGCCGCCGTAGATTCCGGAGAACGCGCTCATGCCAACAGAACCGATCAAGAAATACCCCAGCGCTAAAATTGAGAACGCAACATGAAACGCTTTTCTAAATCCCCATTTGTCTGCAAGTGTTCCTCCAAGAATTGGAAGTAAATAAAGAACTCCGCCGAAAATACCGGAAAGTTGTCCGGCTTCGGATTCGGTGAAACCAAGTTTGTCCCTCATGTAAACCATGAAGACGATTTGTTGACCGTAGTAAGCTAATCGTTCGAAGAGTTCCATTGAATTAGCGACCCAGAAAGAAGACTTAAAACCGCTTTTCAGTTTTTGGATTTCTTGCGAGAGGTTCACGAATACTCCATCGATAATTTGTTGCGCAATTTAAGATAAATCAAATAAATATTATAGTGATTCAAGATGCATTTATTTAATTTTCATACCAAATTTTTGTGTTACTATTGATGAAAAAATTTGCGATAACCGGTGTTGCCGGATATGTAGCACCAAGGCATCTCAAAGCTATTAAAGAAACGGGGAACACTTTGGTTGCGGCTCTCGACCCTCACGATTCGGTCGGAATTCTAGACTCATATTTTCCGGCGGCAGATTTTTTTATTGAACACGAAAGGTTTGAACGACATCTCGAAAAACTTCGGCTCGATGATTCAACAAAAATAGATTTCTTAACAGTCTGCTCTCCAAATTATTTGCATGATAGTCATATAAGATTGGGATTACATACCGGCGCCGATGTAATTTGTGAGAAACCGCTGGTGCTCAATCCATCCAACCTTGAGGCGCTGCAACTCGTTGAAAAAGAAACCGGCAAAAAAGTTTATACCGTAATGCAGTTACGTTATCATCCTTCAATTATTGAATTGAAAAAGAAAATGGGATTGACGAAGTTTAATTCCAAACCGACAGTCGAACTGACTTATATAACTTCGCGCGGCAAATGGTATTTTTATTCATGGAAAGGTGAAGACGAAAAATCCGGCGGCATCGCCACAAATATTGGAATACATCTTTTCGATTTGCTGATATGGCTTTTCGGCGAAGTCAGCGAGAGTCATGTTTTTCTATCTGAACAGAAAAAAATGAGTGGATTACTCGAACTAAAAAACGCAAACGTGGTGTGGTATCTTTCCGTCGATGAAAATGATT
>JAJYMU010000266.1 GCA_021786655.1 Bacteroidota bacterium | reverse complement strand
GGTATTAATCCGCCGGTACTTCCTATAGCAGGTTCGGATTCACTTTTGATTAAGACAGTTGTTGATTCAAACTCTGTTATGTTTTCCGATGCTGATGAAAAGACAGCCGACCTAAATTTGCTTAGGTTTTTCGTTCCAATCAAAGATCCCAACATGGCTTCAGGAATAAATGGGATTTTAGAAATTGCAATCGATCCGCGAACAACATTCGATCCGATATTGAACCGCAGCATTGACAAATCACCAACTATTGAATCGCTGTTGGTAAAAGCGATTAACGACAGTGTTGCGTATTTAAATAGATTGAGATTTTCAAACAGACTGGCTGAACCAAAATCTGACGGCGTTAACAAAGCGCTTTATCAAACAAACCCGATAACCGATAGATACGGTTTTGTAAACGGCATCGATTACAAAAACGACGCTGTAATTGCATACATGCAGAAAATTCCGTCAACGGCTTGGTTTTTAATTACGAAAATCAATCAGTCGGAGTTTTACGCGCCGGTGAAAGACCTTACAAGATTGGTGATACTAATAGTTGTCTCTGCAGATCTTTTGCTGGCATTAATTCTTTTTTTCATCTGGAGAAAAAATATTGTCTCCAACATTAGAAAAATCTACCAAGCCGAAATTGAAAAGTCGAAACTTGAAAACCGTTTTGATACTCTTGTCAACGGTGTAAAGGATTTTGCAATATTTGTTCTCGACCGTAACGGCAAAGTTATGTCGTGGAATAAAGGCGCGGAAAAAATCAACGGTTATTCTGCCGATGAAATTTTAGGAAAGCACATTTCGGTCTTTTATCCCGAAGAAGATGGTGCAACAAACAAACCCGATAACTTATTGCATGAAGCCATACAATCCGGCAACGTTTCGGATGAAGGATGGAGAGTAAGAAAAGACGGATCCGTTTTTTGGGCGAATGTTGTAATTACTTCGCTGTTGGATGAAAACGGCGATGTTTACGGATTTATAAAAATTGCCCGCGATCTTACCGAAAAAAGAAAAAATGAAGAGGAGATCAGAAGTTCGCGCGACTTTTACTTAAAATTGCTCGACGATTTTCCCAATCCGGTTTGGCGTTCCGATATCGAAGGAAACTGCAACTACTTCAATAAGGCGTGGCTCAGCTTAACCGGAAAATCGATTGATGAAAACATTGGATACGGCTGGACGTCGTGGCTTCATCCTGAAGACAAAGAAAGAGTTCTCAAAGAATATTCCGATGCGATCAAATCGCAGAAGAGTTTCACTTGTGAATTTCGTTTGAAAGATTTTCATGATGATTACAGATGGATCGTAGATTTCGGAATGCCTTACTATAATTTCGAAAATAAATTTTCCGGTTATCTCGGTTCATGTTACGACATAAACGATAGAAAAAAGTACGAAGACACTATCAACACGTTGCTAACTATAAGCGAAAAATTATATTCTTCATTAGAGAT
Source organism: Bacteroidota bacterium (assembly GCA_021786655.1). GTDB lineage: Bacteria > Bacteroidota > Ignavibacteria > Ignavibacteriales > Melioribacteraceae > Fen-1258. Next base: position 3,802 of record JAJYMU010000266.1, on the reverse strand, counting down.
TGATCAAATTTCCGATTCACTTGTGACTGAATCTATAAGACTCACAAATGCCGAAAGCGGTTTTGCTTCGATCAAAAGTGAAAATGGCTACCAGTCTAAACGATATTACCACAAAGACCATTGGGAATATTTAACCAAGACATGTTCTGCTGACGACCAGATTGTGAAAAGGTTTGTTTCGGATAGAAACAGTTATATCTCGAATAATGCCGATAACGATTCTATGTTGGAGGAAGGTCTAGTTAGCAAATACAGAATAAAACAAATTCTTTCAACGCCGCTTTTCGATTCTTCCGGCGAGTTGATAGGATTTTTTGAACTGCACAATAAAACTACTAACAAAGTTTTCAACAGCGATGACGTTAATCTTCTTAAAGGCGTTGCGCGAAACGCTTCCATTTCAATTACAAAATCTCTTACTTATGAAAAACTTAGAAAAACGGAATATCAGCTGCGCAGCTCGGAATCGGAATTAAGAAATTTAGCCGCGCAGCTGCAGTATGCGCGCGAAACCGAACGACAGAGTATTGCGAGAGAAGTTCATGACGAGCTTGGGCAATTGTTTACCGGAATTAATTTGAACATTTCGCTTCTTGTTGAGTTGCTTGAGCAAAACAGAAAACCGACTGTCCCCGAAATTCTTAACGAACTTCACTCGGTTCAAGAATTTGTGAATAAGGGAATTCAATCGGTAAGGGATATCTCTAGCAGTCTGCGTTCTTATGTTCTCGATCATTTGGGACTTATTCCCGCCGTTCAGGAATACTGTCGTGAGATCGAACGCATCAGCAACATAACATGCAATTTTAATTCCGAGCTAGAAACGTTTAATCTCGACGACGAAAGAAATGTTGCTGTCTTTCGAATAATTCAAGAAGCTTTGACGAATGTAATCCGGCATGCCGACGCTTCGCTGATAGACGTAATAATTTCTCAAGCGAACGATAACCTTGAAATCAATATTTCCGATAACGGAAAAGGAATGATGCGTGATTCCGAAAAATTATCCAACTCTATGGGAATTCTTGGCATGCATGAACGGGCAATTTTCCTAGGAGGAAAATTCAATATTGAAAGTATCCCGGAACAAGGAACGCGCGTTACGCTTCTGGTGCCGTTCTCTCAAAAAGAAAAAAACAAGGTATGAAATGAATATTATAATTACTGACGACCACGAAATTATTCGAGAGGGACTTAAGAAAATTATTTCGAAACATGATGATCTCAAAATTGTTGCCGAAGCAGCTAGCGTCGCCGAGCTCGAAAAGTCGTTGGAGAATAATAGAGCCGAACTTGTAATACTGGATATTTCTCTGCCGGATAAAAGCGGTTTGGATTTTGTGAAAGACTTGAAATTGCGTTACCCGGAAATAAAAGTTTTGCTGTTCAGTATTTATCCGGAAGAAAAGTTTGCCAAGAGAGCAATCAGCATAGGTGCGGACGGCTATCTGAGCAAGAGCGCGAAGCCCAGCGAAATAATTTCCGCAATTAGAAAAATTGAAAGCGGTGGTAAATACTTAAAATCCGAGCTGATTGAAAAACTTTTTATGCAATCGAATAAAACAAACGTTGTCACATCTCACGAGAGTCTTTCCAACAGAGAGTTTGAAGTTCTTAGACTTTTGGCGAAAGGGAACAAGATCACCGATATCGCCGAATCGTTAGGATTGAGCGTGAACACAATTGCATCGTATAAAGCGCGAATACAGGAAAAACTCAATATCAAATCCACTGCCGATTTGATTCGCTATGCTATAGATAACGACCTGGTGGAAAAATATTAATCTATTCGTTTTGTAAACTGCAATTAAAACCAGCTTCTCTATTTTCTTGCCGTTTTATCAACCACATTTTTAATCAAAAAATTACTACATACAAAATCTATTCGCAGTGGTAGATTTACGCCAGTTCAATAGCTAATAACAACGGGTGAAGGAGTCTTATGAGATTAATCGTTTTCATATCTATAGTATTTATTACCGCGGGTTGTACGAATATGCTGCTCAAACCCGCCGACTTTTCATGGCCGGTTGAAACGGTATTAAAAGTTGATGATAAAGGAGTTGTTTCTGAAGAGAGATACAATTTTGATTTTAACGTTAAACCGGTTTTCTATGAAGAATTTAAGGACTCAAATACTGTAGCCGGAAAAGAGATCAGAATGATACGCGACAGAGCCGGTCATTATTATCTCACCGGGGAGAATTTCAAAAACGTTTATCTATTTATGCCGGTTGAGGGAGGAATGAAATTGGAAGATAAAATTGAACTTCCCGATACATTGACGCTGAAAGCACCGGTGTTTAATCAGAAACCAACCAATGTTGAATTGATTGACGGAACAAACAAATTTGTAGTTACAGGTAATGAGATTGTGAGGGCAAAATGAAAACGAGAATTTTTTCCAGCATGCTTCTTCTGTTTGTAATTGGTTCTCAAATGTTCGCGCAATCCGACTATGAGACGCTGCAAAATTTCAAGAAGCAATACAAACAGATTGAAGAATCCATAAAGAATGTTTCTTCTCCAAATGAATGCGATATTATTGCGGGGAAGATTAATGACTTGAAAAATGATTTTGCGGGCAGCAAAGCGATGCTGGATAAAGCTCTTTATCCGGAGAATTTTGAATCGTCCTTTGTGAAAATTAATGCCGGGGTTGAATCAAAGAAAAAGGATTTTACACAAATAAGCACGTTATCAACGCAAGTCGCATCGCTCCAGACACAAGTTTCGGAATTGAATCAAAAGAATGAAGAGCTGATTAGACAGATAGACGAATTAAGAACAAAATCTGAAAAAGATCAGGCGACAATTCTTGAACTCAAAAGATTGGTCGGACTGCTAAGGGTAAATATAAATCAGCGAGACATGCTGGTTCGCGATCTTGTGGATAGCCTTCTTGTAGAGTTCATCAAATCACCACAGAATCTTAGTTCAAAAGAACAGAAAATAATTATTTCGAAAGTGAAGAAGCAGAATCTGTTTTATAACATTGAACGAACAATCGCGGATAACATCCAATTCACAAAGGTCACACAAATGACAGCAGATGATTATTCGCAGATGAAAAAGCAATATCATGATTTTGATAAAGTCTGGAAGCAAGTGGGACCGAGATTAAGCAGCGTCTATCTTAACACGAAACAAAAGAAGTCCGAGATTACACAAATAGATTCTTTATTCCTTCAGTGGAATGATCAAATCAATAATGGAATTTGGAACGCCGTTTATAATCTTTTCCAGGAAAAGAATATTAATCTTGTCCCATTCAACAGTGCCGATGCGTTTGTTGGCAGTGTGAGCTCTTTCATTGATAGCGAGATAAAAAATCTCGGCGTCAAGAGCAAAGGCGAATCCGAAAATACATTCCGTGTTTTTTCGGATGACATTTATTCCAAGACGGTTGAACAAAAATGGATCCCAATTCTCATAGAAAATAAAATGATGACCGGGACGCAAAAAGCTATTATCGATTCAAAGATTGATGCGTGGAAAAAGGCGGTATCGTCATCATTCCCATACTGGGTATTTATAATTGCCGGCGCCATTCTTCTTCTAGCTGTTTTGTTTCTATTACGAAGGATGAAGAAACCCTCTATCCAAACGGATAAATCTTCAGCTAATTAGCACACACACTCTCTAAACTCCGCCTAAGCGGTATTTGGCTTAGGCGGAGCTCTTGCGTTACAAATTTAGATTCGAAAAACTGAAATCCAAGAATTAATAATTTTAATAAAGTGGGATACACAATGAACCTGGTGAATATCAATTATGCGTTAAGATGTGATCTCCGGCAAGT
>JAJYMU010000178.1 GCA_021786655.1 Bacteroidota bacterium | reverse complement strand
GGGAGTTGTACAAAAACAACGTGTGGCTAAGGCGGCAAATTCGGTTTTAGCTGCGGGCGATTGGTACAGATTCGAAACGCCAACTGAAGGGATTTACAAAATTGATCAAGCTTTTTTGCAAGGACTTGGGATTGATGTTGCATCGGTTGACCCGAGGACGATAAAAATTTACGGGTATGGCGGTTATGCTCTGCCTGAAAACTTAGCGGTTTCGAATAACCAAGGATTGACCGAGAATGCGATATATGTTTCGGGAGAACAAGACGGAAATTTTGATGCTGCCGATTACGTTTTATTTTACGGAAGACCGCCTGAATTTTGGGAATACAATAAATCGCTGAAAAGAATTGTAAGGGTAAAAAATCCTTACAACAAAAAAAATTATTACTGGTTGACCTACGGCGGGACAAACGGAAAGAGAATGGCGCCGAAGCAGTCGCTCAATATTCAAATTGCATACGTTCAACCTTTCACACAAGCATTTAAAAGTTTAGATAAAGACAGTATCAACATTGGAAAATCCGGCAGAGACTATTTTGGCGATGTGCTTGATATTGACACGAAAAGCAGAACCTACTTAACATCTTTGAACGGCATAGTGCCTGCAAGCAGCATCAGATATAATTTCAGGCAAGTTAATGCTTCTTCGCCAATCATCCCGTTCAATATTCAAGAGAACGGCGTACAAATCTACAACTCTAATCTTTTCGGCAACTCGGATTTTATTTACGGCGTAGCGGATTCCGGCAGCGCAATTTACAACGGTACATTAGCAGACGAACGCAGCACACTCAAGTTCGCTATTAACACCGGATCGGCGAGCGCAAAAGTCTATCTGGATTATTTTGAAATCGCTTACAAAAAATATTTGAGAGCTGTCAGCGATAACTTATTATTTTTTTCCAAAGATACCACGGCAACCATAGAGTACGATCTAAGCAACTTTTCCAACAGTTCAATTCAAACTTTTGACATTACCGATTTTGCGAATGTTCAGCTTGTTAGCGGTGCTTCAATCAGCGGCGGGCAGTACAAATTTCAAGCGGGCGAGTTAAACGGCGCGGTCCACAAATATTATGCGGTAACGTCGTCTGCATTTCTAACACCGTCGAACGGTACAAAAATGTCAAACTCGAACATTCGCGGAAACATTGCCGGAAGCGAAATGATTATCATTACTTCGCGCAATTTTCAAACACAAGCCGAACGTTATGCCGCTTACAGATCGTCTCAGTCGCCTTACAAAGTCTCGACACAAATTTTTTACGTTGACGATATAATGAATGAATTCGACGGCGGGCTTCTTGATCCAACCGCCATACGCGATTTTTTGAAGTATGCTTACGACAACTGGCAAATAAAACCGTTTTACGTCTTATTGTTCGGCGACGGAACTTATGATTACCTGAATTCCGAAAAATTGAGCAACAACTTTGTGCCCACGTATCAAACGCCGGAGTCGCTCGAAGAAATTTATTCTTACCCGATGGATGACTACTATGCACGCGTCTCCGGCAGCGATTTGAAAGTTGATCTGGCAATCGGCAGACTTCCGATTGATACTGATGCGGATGCACAATCCGTAGTTGATAAAATTATTGCGTACGAAACCACTCTGGATAAAGGTTTGTGGCGCAATACTGTAACACTTGTAGCCGATGACGGACCTCAGGCATTGGGAGTCGATGACGGAAGCATTCATACGTCGCAATCCGAGAATCTTGCTAAAAACTATTTACCAAAATATTTCGACCAGAATAAAATTTATTTGGTTGCATATCCGACAGTTTACACTGGATTGGGAAGAAGGAAACCCGGCGTGAATCAAGCTATTATTGATGCCGTAAACAACGGGACATTAATTTTGAATTACGTAGGTCACGGCAATCCGGAAGTGTTGGCGCACGAAGTTATTTTCGATAAGAAGGTGAGTATTCCTCAAATCAAAAACGACAAATACTTTTTCTTAACGGCGGCAACATGCGATTTTGGTAAATACGACGATCCAACAAACCAGAGCAGCGCGGAAATGATGCTGACAATGCCTAATGCCGGTGAGATTGCCGCGTTTACAGCGGCACGTGTTGTGTTCTCTACTTCTAACGCCGCAATCAACGATTCGTTGTACACAAATTTATTCCGTGCGCGTGAAGCGAATAATCTTCCAATCACAATCGGTAAAGCGTTTTTCTTAACAAAACAGTTTAGAGTTGAAGGCAACGATGAAAAATTTCATCTGCTTGGCGATCCTTCAATTCGTTTGGATGAACCGGTAATTCCCGCAAGGATCGATTCCGTGAATGGAAAAACGCTGCAAGCAAACGTTCAGATCAGCGCATTAGGCACCGTTAAGATTAACGGTTCTGTTAGAAATGCCGATGGTTCGAAAAATCAGTTTAACGGCGAAGCCATTATCAGCGTATTCGATTCGGAACAGTCGAAGTATTTTGCCGAAATGAATTATACGGTAACGTTTCCCGGCGGACTGATTTACAGAGGTAGAGTGACAATAAACAACGGAGATTTCCAAACTGAGTTTGTTGTGCCGAAAGATATTTCGTACGAAAATAAAAACGGAAAGATTGTATCCTACGTTTACAACAGCAGCGCAGACGGAGTTGGATATACTAATAATGTAATAGTCGGCGGAACGAACCTGAATGCTGTTAACGACGGCAAAGGTCCGGATATTTCGATTTATTTCGACAACACCAATTTTGCAAATTCTTATCTCGTCAATCCCGATTTTACTTTGATTGCAAAATTAACGGACGGCAATGGGTTGAATACTACCGGGACGGGAATTGGTCATAAGCTGGAAGGCATTGTTAACGGCGACGTATCCAATGCAATCGACTTCACAAATTATTTTGTAGGCGATCTAAATTCCGGAGGCAAATCCGGTGCAATCAATTATAAGTTCGGCAACATGAAACCGGGCGACTATACAATTCAAATTAAAGCGTGGGATGTTTTCAACAACTTCTCAACGCAAAATGCTTCGTTCACCGTTGTCTCATCGGATAATGGAATTGTTGTTCGTGATGTTTACAATTACCCGAACCCGTTTGCTTCGAACACTACATTCACATTCCAGCATAATGTTAGCGGACCGATTGATGTAAAAATTAAAGTTTACACCGTTGCCGGCAGAATGATAAAGCAAATTGAAGATTTTGACGTGATGGATAAATATGTGCGCGTTGATTGGGACGGCAGAGACGACGACGGCAACCAAATTGCAAACGGCACCTATTTCTATAAATTGATTGTCGAATCCGTTGACGGCAAGTACAAGGATAATGTGCTTGGAAAATTAGCGGTAATTAGATAAAATAATAAGGCAAGTTTTAGAATAAATAGCTCCTTGGAGGAAGTAAAATGAAAAAAATATCGATGCTGATGTTTGTGTGTGCATTGATAATGTTGTTTCAAGACAATATTAAAGCTCAAACAGAAACTACCGCTGTTCCCTTTTTGCTCTTAGCGCCGGATTCAAGATCCGGCGGACTTGGTGAATCGGGTTCGGGATTGGCAGACAATTCCGCTGCAATTTTTTGGAATCCCGCCGGAATAGCATTTCTTACCGGCTCGGAATTCAGCTTTACTCACAGTAACTGGCTGCCGCAATTCCATCTCGATCTATTTTATGATTACGCAACGTACCGCCAATATATAGATGATTTAAACGGCAGCGTAACAGCTAGCATAACTTATATGAACTTTGGCGAGTTTGTCCGCACAGCTTCGAATTCTCCCGATCCAATCGGAACATTCCGTTCATTCGACGCTGCGCTCACACTCGGTTATGCCACTAAAGCAAGCAAAAGCTGGGGACTCGGTTTCAATTTCCGTTTGATACACAGCCGGCTTTCAGACAAGCCTACTGCAGAGGAACAGGGCTCAGGTGTTGCTACTTCCGTTAGTTTTGACGTAGCTGCAATGTGGCGTCCGGAACATTTGGAGTTGCCTTTCCTCGGCGATATTGGAAATGATTTTAGTCTCGGATTCAATCTCAGCAATCTCGGTCCTAAAATTTATTACATCGATCAAGCTCAGGCAGATCCAATACCGACAAATCTTAGAGTTGGCATGGCGGCACGACTTTTCCAAGATGATTATAACTCGTTAACATACACACTCGATTTCAGCAGACTGTTGATTGGCAAACCGGACAGCAACGGTGTTCGTCCCAGTTTTTATAAAGCTCTTTTCTCTTCATGGACAGACAGACCTTTCAGCGAAGTTTTGCAGTCGGTTGTTACTGCGATGGGAGTTGAATACTGGTATGGTATCCCGCAAGATTTTATGTTTGCATTGCGCGCCGGATTTTTCTATGAAGATCCTAATCACGGAAACAGAAAATTCGTTACGCTTGGCGCCGGCATCAGATACGATCTTTACGGATTTGATTTCAGTTATATAACCACCGACATTTTTAAAGGTACCGAAAATCATCCTCTCTCAAATACTCTGAGGTTTACGCTTTTGATCGGATGGGGATCGAAGCCTCAGGCAGAGAAAGGTCTCCCGCGCGGAATTTAATCTAAGATGAAAAAATCAATTTCGTTTGCTCTGATATTAATTTGGTTGGGCAGCCTGCCTGCCGGACAGGCAGGCCTATCTGCCCAATCTTTTGTTGGCAGAAACAACTATCACTTGGAAAGCTCCCCGAGATTTTCGAACTCGTCAGACACACTAAGAATCCTTGCCGTGATGGTGGAGTTTCAGAAGGATAACGACAGAAACACTTACGGCAACGGGAAGTTCGGTTCGATCTATTCCAAAGATTACGGCACCGAAATAATTGATCCGCTTCCTTTTGATGCAAATTATTTTTCCAATCATCTTGAATTCGCGAAAAATTATTTCAAAAAAGTTTCAAACGGTAAACTGAATATCGTTTACAAAATCTTACCGCAAGTGATAACGGTTCCCGATTCGATGCGCAACTATTCGCCGCCGCCTCAAAACGGTTCGGATTTTTCCGGATTAGGAAAATTTGCGAAGGATGTTTGGCGGTTAGCCGGCGCAGCTTTTCCAAATGAAGATTTTTCCAAATATAATTTGTTCACAATTTTTCATGCGGGAGTTGGAAGGGAAGCGCCGAAACTTTCATCGATTGAAAACGAAAGAGATTTGCCTTCGGTTTATCTTGGCATGAAATCTCTTCAATCAATTTTAGGTAACGACTTCAATGGTTTTCCGGTTGACGGCGGGAAATTTTTAATCACGAACACAATAATACTGCCTTCCAC
>JAJYMU010000012.1 GCA_021786655.1 Bacteroidota bacterium | reverse complement strand
CCAGCACATCGAGATTGATAAAAGCCGCATCAGACCGGAAAAGAAAGCGATTGTTCTAGCAATTGAAAAATCTCTGGTAAAGACTATAAATATTTTTTGCGTGCAGAATAATTTGGAACTGAAATACGTCGATAATGTTCATCTTGCTTCAAACGCATTTCTCTACCTGGATAAAACTGTTGCGAGTGATGAACTTGCCCTCAGTCTTTACATCGATCAAAATTATTCTTCTATAGCCGCAATCGACCGGTCCTCGCCGTTTTACTTTAAGATTCTCGACTCGAACTCGCAAAATCTTTTTGATGAATTGACCCGCTCGGTTAAAACGCTGGAGGATTTTAATCTGAGCTTGAAGGACTTCAGCCGCATTTTGCTGTATGGACAGGATTTAACCGATGAGTTTGAGAACAAGCTGAAGAATCTTTTTGGATTGCCGCTTAAGAAAACAAATCCGTTCGAACATCTTAAAGTTGAGCAAAGCGTTCTGGAAAATCATTTCTATAAATATAAATTCAATTCGTTTGCCGCCGCCGCGGGCATAGCCATTAGAATTATTTAATGAGAATCATCGCCGGAAAATTCAAAGGTCGGATAATAAAGTTTCCAAACTCAAAATTGGTTAGACCGACAACCGACAAAGTGAAAGAGTCGCTTTTCAATTATCTGGTTCATTCAATAGATTTTGATGAAATAAAAGTCTGCGATGTTTATGCCGGTTCCGGCTCGTTAGGTCTGGAAGCTCTCAGCCGCGGTGCTGGCGAAGTACATTTTGTTGAAAAAGATTTTCACGTTTCAAAAATGCTTCAAGAGAATATCACTTCACTTAGCGCAGACTACGAATGCAAAATTTTTAGAATGGAAGCCGTTCGATTTTCAAAAATGTCCGAACATGAGAGGTACAACCTAATACTTGCCGATCCGCCCTTTTTTAAGAATGATATTCATAAAGTTGTTCAGAATATTCTAACTAACGGTTTTTTAACCGGCGACGGAATTCTGCTTGTCGAACGATCTATTCAAACACAAAAAGAAGATGAAGCGGCGTTTGGAAAGACGGCTCAGAAAAGATTGGGCGACAGTTTAATTTATCTTTTTCATGCTTCAGAAGAAGTTGCCAGCAGTGAAGATTTGTAAATCACAATCAAACTATTATTTTTCTATTGTTAAAAGGATGACGCTATGGCAAAAGTAATTTATCCCGGCACTTTTGATCCTGTAACTAAAGGACACATCGACATCATCGACCGAGCTGTTGAATTGTTTGATGAGGTTATTGTTACCGTTGCAAAGAATCCCGGTAAGACGGCGTTGTTCAGCGTTGAAGAGCGCGTTGAAATGCTAAAGGAAAGTTTGAAAGGATACGAGAAAGTTAGGGTCGATTCTTTTGACGGACTGGTCGTTGATCACGCGAAGAATGTAGGTGCTGTTGGAATTATTCGTGGATTGCGCGCCGTAAGTGATTTTGAATATGAATTTCAGATGGCGTTAATGAACCGGAAACTTGCCGGCGACATTACGACGATACTTCTTATGCCTCATGCAAGATATACTTATTTGAACTCTACCATCATCCGAAACCTTGCACAATTTCACGGAAACGTTGCCGAATTTGTTACACCAATAGTTTTGAAAAAACTTAATGAAAAATTTCCACCAAAGAAAAAGGGCAGCTAAATGCCGCCCTTCTTCTTTCTGTCTTTTTATTTCTGAATCCTAAAAAATCACATTTCTTTTTCAGCTTCCAATAATCTCCCTTCAACAAAAAGACCTTTGCCAAGATGCAGATTTCTGAAATAAACGATACCGTCTTCGTTGTGCGGCTTGCCGAATACAGAATGACAAGATTTTAATCCGCCCAGCCATTTTCTTGTATCGGTAATGTAAACGAGGTCGCCGGGTTCTGCAGCCATCTTGTGCATATCCTTTTTGGAAAAATTTATTACGTCTTCTTCACCGTCAACAATTTTATAGTGAACTTTTACATTTTCACCTTCTCGCTCGTTCAGCTTGCTTCCTTTGAACCATTCTTTAGCTTTATGAATAGACCAAACAGTAAGCCCAATCGTTTGCGCTTCTGCATCGTACTTAACGTAAAAAGTTGTTACCAGCGCAACGCAAACTGTCATAAAAATCGTTAGGGTCACAAGTCCGGCAAGAGGAGAAATATTGATCTTGAAGAAGATGTCCAGAAGGTCGATTATGAGAACAGCAACAATGAACACCACCATTGAATACATTATAACATTGTGGTTCGGAATCTTTTTGATTCTTGATGCGATATGCTTCAATTGTTTCTGAAGCAAAGTGACTATTACCGCAACGCCGGTACAAACAATTAAGTTATACAAAGCAGCCATGTAAGTAAAAGGATGAATCGGATCGTAAGGCGTGCCGTGCGCTATCGGCTGAATAAGTTCGAGCGGGAATCTAAATCCCAATAACATTAGTGCAACACCGCCGACAACCGTTGAAATGAGTCCGGCGGGAGTAAACTTTTTCCAGAATGCGCCGAAAAATATTGCGATCATCAATGGGGGAGTAAGTGTTGCATGGAAAAATGCATGCGCTTGATAAACAGTTGGGTATGAACTGAAAGCATAAACTGCCAGCACGCCAAGAACTGTGAATGCGGCGGTCGATATTCGAGCGACCATCATTGCACGCTTTTCATCCGCAGGCTCATCGCGCTTAATCTTTTTCAACCAAACTCTAACCGGCTTATCAACATCGTTGACCCAAATTGCTGCGGTTGCGTTTAGTAAAGTACTGACGGTTGACATCAATGCTGCAGCAATAGCTGCAATTACAAATCCAAATACTCCGGGACCGGTGATAATATTTGAAACCAATACAAAAATGCTGTCCGGATTCACATCTTTAGGAATAAGATTTGGATTGAATACAGAAATTGCTTTTGCAACCCATCCGCCGCCGCCGACAACAATTGCCGAGATTGGAAGCATAAAAAGAATATTAACCGTTGCCGCCTTTCTTCCTTCATGAACATTTTTTGTTGCCATGAACCGCATTATCAAACCCATGTTCATGAACAAGAAACCAACGGAACCGGCAATAGCATCTTCCCAAAATGTACCAACGGAATTAAACTCGGCAGGAGAGTTAAATCCGGCGAACGGAAGTTTCCACGATGCCGGTAGGAGATTCCAGAAAGAGTGCCATCCACCTACATAAGCAACGCCAACAATAAATACCATAAGACCGGCAAATAAAAGCATGGCGCCCTGTACAAGGTCTGTGAAAATTACCGCCGTCTGTCCGCCGAATGTTATGTAGCTGCCGACAACAATTGCCGTAACCCAAATAAGTCCCATCAACGTAATATGAATTTGGAAACCAAAGACGGTAAGATGCTCTGGCATCAACGGCATTATTGCTTTACCCATCGTAAGAAAACCGATGCCAACGTAACCGATCAGATACATCAGTTGTAATATCGTTACAAAAAATCTTGCCGATGGCGAAAACCTTCTTTCGAAATATTCCGGTATGGATCGAATTTTGGAATAGACAATTATTGGAAGCCAGCCAAAGAGAAAGAACGGTACAAAAAACCAATCGTTCATGTAAGACATCGATGATGAAAATCCGTATTTAAAACCCATAGCGGAATATTTAACAAAACTGTGACTGCTGATTCCGGTTGCAACAATCGACATTGCAATTATCCACCACGTGAATCTTCTTCCACCGAAGAAAAAATCGTTTGTATCCTTGTTGTATTTTGCAAAGTAAGTGCCGAAGAGCAGCATAGCTACCATGTAAATTATCAGCACCACCCAATCAAGTTCAGTTCCTATATTATGAATTTGAGTCATATTCATCTCACCAGTAAAGTGCAGCGATGATTAAAATTAAGTGGATTATTGCGTAGTAAACAAAGCCCCACAACATTATTTTCCACCAGAAACGATCGCGCTTGAGGCGCATATCTATAGCTTTTGTCCTTCTGATGAGAATCATACCGGCGACAAAAAATATTCCGCCGCCTACATAGAGATAGATGTAAGACAGCCAGACGTTAAAAAAATCCAGAGGCATTTATGATCTCCAAAAAAATTCTGCACAAATTAGCCCCCTGTGTTTTCAATTCCAAATGAATTTTTCGTTAATTCTTTGAATCTTACCACCCATAAAAGAATTTGTTTCATTGCTAAATAGTAGGAACACGTCTGTATAACACATGTTTTATTATTCGTCTTAAAATTGCATTTGAAAGGCGGTGTATCTAAATTTAGCGCCTAAAATTTCTATTATTTCTAAAGCGGAGGTCGTTTTTTATGCCAATGATGGCCAAGATGAGAAGTCTTGCCCCGTGGTTTATGTTTCTTGTCGGCGGTATTTTTGTATTGTTTATGATCCTTTCGGATTCCAAACTAACAGATTTTTTCCATCAGCAGAAACAAGTCGTGGGTTCGATTGACGGAGAAGACGTTACTTACCAAGAATATTCCAACCTAGTTGACAGAGCACGAAAAAGCCAGGAGCAGCAGAGCGGACAATCAATAGATGAATCTCAAATGGATTATTTCCGAGATCAGGTTTGGGATGCGCTTGTAACACAGAAGTTAGTTGACAAGAAGGTTAAGCAATTTGGAATAATCGTTACGGATGATGAAATCAGAAATGCGCTGCTTGGCCCAAATCCGCCTGAACAGTTGAAAAAACAATTTACCGATTCAACGGGAAATTTTAATCGCCAGCTTTACGAACAGGCGATGAGAGACCCGCGCAACAAAGAAATTGTAATTCAGGTTGAAGAACAGATACGTCAGCAGCTTATTCAACAAAAATTACAGGATTATCTCACGGCATCACTTACCGTTAGCGATGAAGAAGCCAAAGATAACTTTTTCAAACAGAACATAAAGATGAAAGCTGACTACGTTATGATTGATGCCAACAGCATTTCTGATAACGATGTGAAAGTATCCGACGACGAGCTGAAAAAATATTACGACGAACATCCTGAAGATTACAAAATAGAAGCTCAGCGGAAACTGAAATATGTTCTGTTCCGCCGCCAAGCTTCTCAGGGAGATTCATTAAGCATCAAAAAAAATCTTGAAGAAGTTGTTAAGAAATTAGAAGGCGATACCACTTCATTCAAAAAATATATTGAGATTTATTCCGAACGCCCTTATTCGAAAGACACGGTTTCTTTAGCAAGTTTGCCGGCTCAGGTAAGAGACTTACTCTCAAAAGCAAAGGTTAACGATATCATCGGACCCGTTGCGACCTACGAAGGA
>JAJYMU010000216.1 GCA_021786655.1 Bacteroidota bacterium | reverse complement strand
CCGATCCCTCGGCAACCGAAGCCCGTGAATTTGCACCGATGAAAAATGCTTTGTGCTTGAAATGCTTTTCCATTCCGGGCTGAACATAAGGAAGATCGCCAACAACAAGAATGTGATAAATTTCGACATCTCTCAAATCATCTTTTCTTCTAACCATCGCATTGATCAATTCCGATGGAGCGGCACATCCCGGCTGAATAATAATTTTGTCGTTCGACTTAATTATCTTAACCGCATCGTCTGCCGATACAAGCCGCGAATTATACCTTTTGATCCAAGGCGCGTTAAGAGGTTTGCCAACTTTAATTTCTTCAACCGTCATCTCATCAGCTCATCAGTTATTAGAAAAAATGTGAAGTCGTCGGAACTCAAGATTAAAAGCTTCGGCTATATTTTCGTTTGAAACAAATCCGTTATAAGTGCAAACACCTTTCGCTAAACCGGTATCTCCAAGCAGTGCATTCGATAATCCGTTATCGGCAATTTCCAAAATGTATTCGATTGATGCGTTGGTTAATCCGTAGGTTGCCGTTCTAGAAACTAGCGCAGGCATGTTCGGCACACAATAATGAATCACGTTGTGCTGGATAAAGATCGGTTCTGAAAGTGTTGTCGGTCTGCTCGTTTCAACGCAGCCGCCTTGATCTATCGAAACATCAACGATAACCGCGCCTTTCTTCATCGATTTAACCATCTCTTCGGTAATTATGTTTGGAGTTTTTTCAGCTTTGATTTGAACCGCGCCGATCAACAAATCCGCAAATTTGGCGCCGCGGGCAAGAGTATATTGATTAGCCGCAACTGTCGTTATGTTTTTCGAAATTTCAGATTCAACTCTTCTTAGTCTTCGTAAATCTTTATCCAGCACAATTACATGCGCGCCCTTTGAGTAAGCCGCATACGCCGCGTTAAATCCTACCACTCCGGCACCGACAATTACAACGGCAGCCGGTGCAACGCCCGTGATACCGCTCATCAAAATTCCGCGACCAATCGGTGAATCGCTTCCCAAATATCTTTCACCAACTTGAATTGCCAGCTGTCCGGCAATTTCGCTCATCGAATGAAGGATTGGAAGATGATCATTCTTTTCAATCAGCTCGTACGCAATTGCAATATTTTTTTTCTTCAAGAGTTTTTCAATTATGTTTTTTTTGCCCACGGCAAGGTGCATAAATGAAAAAACAATTTGCTCATCCTCAAGAAGGTTAGACTCGGGTTCGGTAAGAGGTGCAATTTTGGTAATCATTTCCGCGCGCTGAAAAACTTCTTCGGCAGTGTAAACAATATTCGCTCCCACTTTTCTATAATCTTCATCGGTAAAGTGACTTCCGATTCCGGCATCTGTCTGAATGAAAACCGAATGACCGGCTTTAACCAATGAATTAACACCCGCCGGAGCTAAAGCGATTCTTTTCTCTTCGGGAAACGTTTCTTTTGGAATTCCGATTCGCATGTTTGTTCTATTTTTTGTTTGTAAAATACTTATAAGAAAGGCGACATTCAACGAACATAAACCGGGGTAACCGGCTTCCGTCCACTCAAAACCTTGATTATATTTTTTGCGCACAACTCAGCCATTGCAGAACGCGTTTCTACGGTTGCGCTTCCGATGTGCGGTAATAAAAAAACATTATCAAGTTTGCGCAATTCGGGATTGATCACCGGTTCACCTTCGTAAACATCAAATCCGGCGGCAAATATTTTTTTCTTTTTCAGCAGTTGGATTAAAGATTTCTCTTCTATGATTTCACCTCGTGACGTATTTACGATAACCGAATTTTTCTTCATCTGTTTCAGATTATCTTTGTTCAGTATATGAAGCGTCTTCTTGTCCAATGGAAGGTGAACGGAAACAATGTCGGCACGTCTGAGAAGAGCACTCAACGAAAATCTTTTGGCGGAAAACTCTTTTTCAAACTTGAGGTTGTTCTTTCTATCAAAGTAAATGATTTTCGTTCCAAAACTTTTCATCCGCTTGGCAACTGCATAACCGATTCGTCCCGCGCCGACAATTCCAACAGTTTTATTTTTCATTTCAAGCCCGAGCAGCTGCTGCGGTTTCCATCCTGTCCATTCATTTTTCCGCATCATCCGTTCCCCTTCTCTAAGACGACGCGCGCAAGCAAGTACCAGTGCAACAGTAAGATCGGCGGTTGCATCCGTGAGAATTTCCGGTGTGTTTGTTACAGCAATATTCTTTTCGTTCGCGTAACGCACGTCAATATTATTGAACCCAACTGCACAGTTTGCAATTATTTTGCAGCGCTCCAGGTTATCAATCACTTTCTTATCGATCTTTTCGGTGAACATAGAAATAATTCCGTCGGCATCTTTTATGTTCTTTAAGAGTTCGGCGCGGGAAATAGCTCTATCTTCGGGAAATGTTTTAACTTGAATGCCGTTAGCTTTCAACATCTGTTCGGCTTTACCAACCAATTTTCTTGTGATAAAAACTTTCATGTTTATCCAAACAAAAGTTTTACGATGAACAACGCTCCGAGTATTCCGGCTACATCCGCAAGCACGCCCACGGCAACCGCGTGCCGTGTTTTCTTGATATTCACCGAACCGAAATAGAGCGCGAGAACATAAAATGTTGTTTCTGTGCTTCCCATAATTGTTGAGACTAAAATACCGAGAAATGTGTCCGGACCATGTACAGAAATCATTTCCGACATGATACCAAGCGAACCGCTGCCGGAGAGAGGACGCATCAACGCCATCGGCATTGCTTCGGCGGGCATACCAATCAGATTTGTAATCGGTGAAAGAATTATCACAAGAAAATCCATTGCGCCGCCTGCGCGAAAAATTCCAATCGCAACCAGCATTGCAACGAGATAAGGAATAATTCTTACCGCAACGTTGAATCCTTCTTTAGCCCCTTCAACAAATGCCTCATAGAGTTTAACTTTCTTTATTGCGCCGTAAGTAACAAATGAAATAATAATTAGAGGTATGGCAAGAATGGAAATCATTTGAATGACCGATTTCAGTGTTTCGGAGTTAACAAAAGTTAGTTTGGAAAAGATACCGGAAACCGCAAGCAGAATTATAATCAGTGCGATTGCAAAAAGTGTGATGAAAAATTTCCAGCCGGATTTTATGAAGTTGAAAAAATTTGCAAACCCTTTTTGTCTATCGCCGCCATTTGTATAAAATTTCTCCAAAGTTTTTGCCGCTAGAATTCCGATAAAAGTTGCACACGAGGCACCGAAAAAAGAAGTTCCGATAATTATTGCCGGGTCGCTGCTGCCCGCTGCTGCGCGGATAGCGATTGCCGTTGCAGGAATTAGAGTTAATCCGGCGGTATTAATTGCAAGAAAAGTAACCATCGCATTCGATGCCGTTCCCTTTTCCAGATTAATGCTGTCTAATTCTTCCATTGCTTTCAGACCGAACGGAGTTGCAGCATTCCCGAGTCCAAGCATGTTGGCGGAAATATTCATTATCATCGAACCGATTGCGGGATGATCTTGCGGGACATCGGGAAATAGAAATTTTGTAATCGGTTTTACCGATCTACCCATTGCTGCAACCAAACCGGCTTGTTCGGCAATTTTCATTATGCCGAGCCACAACGCCATAATTCCAATTAGTCCGATGGCTATGTTAACTGCCTTTCCCGCATAATCGATCGCCGAGTTCGTTACCTCCTTCATCTTGGAGAATGAAATTTTTTCGAGCGATAAAACTGCAGCGTACGAATTCGCGCCGGATTTATTTTTTAGCGTAAGGGCTCCGCTCAAATCATTTTCTTTGCCGGAAACCTTTGCCATCTCCTGCCATATTGCGGGAGAACTGTCGTCGGTTAAAAAATAAACCGAATATTTTTTTTCTTTTTCATTGTAAGAAAGTTTGATCTTCTGGCTTACGTCTTTAGTCAGAACCACATTGTAAAATTTTGCGAATGCCGATTGAGGAATTGTGAGCGTAGCATCAAACTGTTTGGCGCTGTTGGCAAATGAAGAATCGAACATAACGGAAACTTCCATCGATTCGCCGTTACGGAATTTGTTGCTCGATTCATTGCTGATATCGAGCGTGAGAGCTGTGGCTATTCCAAGTACAAGCAAACCAAGCCAGATGTAGTTGAGCATAGTTTTCTCTGAAGTTGTTTGAAGCTTGTGCAAATTAAAAATTATCCAAGTAAAAGACATTTTTTATTTAATTTAGAACATGCCTGCCGGTAGGCATGTTGAGAATTACGAATGGAGAATTAAGATGAAACTTGGATTAGTACAATACTCCCCGGTTTGGGAAGAGCCCGAAGAAAATATTCTCAAGATTCAAGATTTGATAAAACAGTCATCTGGAAATTTTGATATGCTTGTTTTCCCGGAAATGACTTTGACCGGATTTACAATGCAGTCGAAAAAATATGCCGAAGAAATCGATGGAGTCGGTACAAAATATTTTATGCACCTTTCTGCAAAGTTGAAGACAAACATTTTCGCCGGCATTATAGAGAAAGACAACGGCAAGATTTACAATTCTCTCGTGCATTTCGATTCCAACGGTTTGATCAAAGCCCGCTACAGAAAAATCCATCCGTTTAGTTATGCCAAAGAAGATAAATATTACGACGCACCGAAGGAAATTGTAGCAACGCGGATCGAGCAAACAAAAATTGGTATGAGTGTTTGTTACGATCTCAGATTCCCGGAATTGTACCGGCTCTACGCAAAAGAGCGCGCCGAAATTTTGATCGACATCGCAAACTGGCCCGTTCCCCGCATCGATCATTGGAAATCTTTGCTCAAAGCAAGAGCGATCGAAAATCAAGCGTTCATGATAGGAGTTAACCGTGTAGGAAGCGATCCGTTCAATCAGTACAACGGGTGCAGCGCCGCGTTTGATCCAATGGGAAAAGAAATTGTTTTGATTGAGAATGAAGAAAAAATTATTGAAACGGAAATTGATTTGAATGTGGTGAGCGCAACAAGAACAAAACTGCCGTTCCTACAAGACATTAAGTTGATTTGAGATTATACTGTAGGGACAGGAGAACCTGTCCCTACAAAATAGGATTACTTCATCAAAAGCATTTTCTTCGATTGAGCAAAACCATTTACGTTTATTGTGTAGATGTAAACACCACTCGTTAATCTGCTTGCATCAAAATCCACTTTGTAATATCCGGCTGATTTATTCTCGTTAACCAACGTTGTAACTTCTTTGCCTAGCACATCGTAAACCTTTATCGTAACAAATCCGTTTTCTGGCAATTGATAATTTATCGTTGTCGTTGGGTTGAATGGATTCGGATAGTTA
>JAJYMU010000285.1 GCA_021786655.1 Bacteroidota bacterium | reverse complement strand
CAAAGAAAAGCTAACAACCCGAAGCTCCTTTCCTGATGAATTTATCTACTACAAATCTCAACCGATCTCATTATCGCCTATTCAGCAACAGGCTCATAAGAGACTTTTCAAATTCCCAAGCGAATCGACGCAGAGAGAGTAAACCTGAATTCCGCTCAACCCTGATGACAGCCAGGTGCCGCCTGCGTCCGTTGAGATGTAAACCCCGCTATCGGTGCCGGCAAAAAATCTATCGTCCGAACCGATCAGCAATGAGAAGACATCGGTATTTGTAAGATTCGCGTTTGTCCAGTGGAAACCATAGTCTGTTGACTTGTAGAAACCACGATCTGTCCCCGCGATTATTGTGCCGCCCAAGCTTGAGGCCAAGGAATACACCTGACTGTTGCCAAGGCCCATTTGTTTGCTGCCAAAAATCCTGGGCATAGGTGCGCAGGCTGTCATTGAAAGAAGAACTATACCCAACTCTCGCAATCGCTTTTTCATCTCTGGCCCACCTTTTTTAAGGACCATTAAGTGCACTTGTCTCCACTACCTTCTCCGGCGTTGTGATGAAGAGTGAATGCACGGAGTGTTGTTCCAGTATCCCACGGATGTCGTCGCTTACAATATTGAGTTTTTTTGTTGAAGCAAGTATATTTATCAAAACAAGAGAACAATATGATCGTAAAATACGTCGAAGCTGCAATGTCTCGTGCGCGCTATGAAATTGTGGAGGATGACAAATCATTCTACGGTGAAATTCCTGGATTTGAGGGCTTATGGGCAAATGCTCCCACATTGGAAGAATGCAGGCGAGAACTGCAGGAGGCATTGGAGGACTGGCTTCTCGTTAGCTTGCGATTGAACAAACCCATTCCCATTATTAATAACCTTACGTTAGAAGTTCGCAAAGTTGCTTAAACCGGCGGATGAAACCTGTCAGCCGGAAGGAGTTCTGAGGCAACTTGGCTTTGATGGACCATTTGCTGGTGGTAAGCATGCCTTTCTCATTCGTGGTACAAAAAGACTCATCCTTCCAAATCCACACCAAGGAGATATCGGCATCGGTTTATTGAAGCGCATTCTAACGCAAGCCGGCATTTCCGAAGAAGAGTGGAATGCGACGTAATGGCACAATGCATTTTAGCTTGGCATCCGGCAGTCAAGAGGCATTAGTAAGCCTTCTAAATCAATTCAAAGAAAACATGACGGCGGAGCTTGAAACAGAACTAACAACCAAAGGAATGAACCCATCACTAATAACGGGAATCAAGGCATCGACACCCGGAATGTCGGAAGCAAACTCAAATCAAGAAGCGACAAAGGAAACGAAGAAGACGTTATCAGCAGAGTCACTGAATGAGCTTAACGGAATATATAAGAAGATAATAGCGATATGCAAAGTGGGGCAAAAAATATTTAAGAATGATAAAGCCAAGAAGGATTTATTTTCATTTACAAAAACGCTTGCGGCATTAAGAGGCGCAAGCAAAGGCAACAGCAGCGGAGACAGTAGTAATGCCCCGCCTCCGCCAGCAAAATAGTAAAACAGATTAATGTAGGAACATTATTACGGATGTTCCTACATTCTCCGCCTGAGAAAAACAAAATTAAATTATCACACTCGATGCCGAAAATATTTTTTGGAACTCACGCGCTTTTCTTTCCTTCCATGCGCCTTTGTGGTAAGCGTATCCGGCAATTAGCGGCATGGCAATTGTTGCTTCGGAATAAACCATTTGCTCAAATGTAGTTTCAACTTTTCCCCAGGAGCTTGCTTCCTTCAAAGTAGAACTGGAAAGGGCGCCGTCGCGAACATCGGCAACTGTAATTTGAATAGCATATTTGTGCATCGGGGCGTCTTCTCTTAAGATGTCTGCCGCGACTACAATATCCTGTGTAAAGTTTTTCGGGACACCGCCGCCGATCATAAAGATGCCGGTTTCGTTGCTGTGTAATTTTATTTTGGTAAGCTCAAGAAAATCTTTTGCTGAATCGATTGAAGCATGTTTATCCGGGTGATTAGTTTGATGCATTACAAATCCAAATCCGGCAGAGCAATCAGAAAAAGCCGGAACGAAGATCGGAACATTCTTTTTATAAGCGGCGTAAATAACCGAGTCGTCGACTTTAGGTCCGTCGTTGTTATCAAGATGTTTTCCAAATTCCCAGAGTAGTTCGCGTGATGAATATGGCTTTGGTTCAAGGCTGTCGAAAATCTTTGCGGTAGTTTCATCGCAAATTCTTAGTTCATCTTCGTCGATGTAAGTATCATAAATTCTATCGATGTGAAGTTCGCGCAAAAGATTATCATCACTAAAGGGAGTGCCTTTGTAGTGCTTGAAGCCGAGTGCTTCAAAAAAATCCTCATCAACCATAACGGCGCCGGTAGAAACGACGACATCAACCATGTTGTTCATAATTAAATCGTAGACAACTTTTTTTAATCCCGCGCTGAACAAACTTCCGGCAAGCGTTAGAATAATACCGCAATCTTTATCGCGCAGCATTCTATCATAAATGTTTGCGGCGCGGCTTAAATCGTGCGCGGAAAAAGCCATCTGTTGCATTGCATCAACAAGCTCAATAACATTGTGTTTTTTAATATCTATATGTTCGATTGTGCTTTTCAAAAAATCTTTTTTACCCGGCATAACTAACTTCTTTATTTCATTTAAATTTAATATAAAACTTTGTTGATCAAATTAAAAGAAAACTTTTGCAATTCTTAACAAACCTTGATTCCACGGCACGCGGTGAGAAACGCCGCTTTTATTTTTGAAATCATTTAGATGTTCTATATACCATTTATAATTTCTTATTAATGCATCTTTGTTGGAATATTTTGGCGAATAGCCAAGAACTCTTTCGGCTTTTTCAATCGAAACAAAAGAATCTTTTGAAGCTGTTTCGTAAACCCATTTGTATAGAGGCGAAAGTTTAAATGCCTCAAGGATTTTTAAAAAAGCAATTGTTGGTTTTTCCGGTAAGCCGATTATTTTTTTACCAAAGCCGGCGCTATCAAGCACGGCTTGATAATCTTCCTTCATCGTTGTAAAAACTTTTGCGCCGATGTTGAATGTACCATTAACTTTGCTTTTGTCGAGAGTGGCACATAATAAAATCGCTTCGCAAAGATCTTCAACATCAAGAAGCTGGTATCGGTTATTTCCGCTGCCGATCATCGGAAAGCCTTTGCCGTCGTGCGCCCAATCGTAAAGCAGATCAAAAACTCCAAGCCGTTCCGGTCCTACAAAAGATTTAGGTCGAAGGATAGAAACGCACATTCCTTTTTTTCTGAAATTATTACATTCTTGCTCGGCTTGAATTTTAGCCTTGCCGTAGGAACCGACGCCTTCAAGTTTATCGTCTTCATAAAGAGGATGGTGATCGGGAATTCCGTAAACCGCAGTGGAAGAAATATGAATGAACCTTCCAACATTATTTTTTTCGGCAGATTCTAATAAATTTTTTGTCCCTTCGATGTCGGTTGAAAAAATTTCTTCAGGTGAATATAAAGGAAGCGCAGCGGCAGTATGAACAACAACATCAATTCCTTTCGTTGATTCATCAACATTTTTTTTGTCGCGAATATCTCCGGTAATTATCGAAATTTTATCGTTCATATCAGGATAATCAAAATGAACAATGTCTAAGGAAACTACGTCGTGTCCGTGAGACTTCAGATATCTTACTAAATTTATTCCTAAAAATCCGGCACCGCCGGTTACAAGAAATTTCATTTCAAACCTTACAACAGTTGATTAAATTGAGCACGTAAAATTACAGATTTTGTATTAGCCTTCAAAAAAATCAGAAAACATTTTTTTGATGATTAGTTTGATAGAACGTCTTGATTAAAGGGCATCTCTAAAAACATAATCGAGGGAAGAAATTGATGAGATTTTCAAACGTGGTTGGATACGGGACACTAAACGGAATGTTGCAGTGATTGCCGCGTCTAATTGAGACTCAGGTTTTTGTTTTCTCTGTCAACTTTCTCTTGTTTTCTTCACCTTTTGTTGTCGATTGTTTTCTTTTAGACACCTTTCCTATGCTGCAGTAAATCCGACTTGAATCGCTCGAAATATATTGTAGGTCAGGTTCATTAATCCTACCACAGCGCAAGCACGGGTTTTCCCAATCGTTCGTATAAAACATCCGCCCATGCTGTTCTCCATAAATCCAAAGATATGCTCAACTCGCACTCGTATCTTGGATTTCTTCTTGTTGCTTTCCTTCTGCTGGTCGCTTAACGGATGTCCACGATACCCTTTCTTGTGTATTTGATTTATCATCTTCTTCTGTTCCACTACCTCAGCAACCGGCGCCCCACTGTATGCACTGTCTGCATAGAGGCTTTGTCCGGCATCCCCTTCGTCCAGTAACTCCTCGACCGCCTTTGAGTCATGGACACTTGCAGCTGTCACTATATACTCCTCGATGAGTTTACTCTTCGTATCGGCTTTAACATGATTCTTATACCCGAAAAATGTTTTCCCCCCTTTTTTTGTCCACCGTGCATCCCTGTCTTTCCGCGAAAGCTTATGCTGCTTATTTTGCCAGTCGTCGGGAATGCTGCCGCCTTTAATTTGCTTGTTCTCCTCTCTCGTGTTTCTCTGGATCGGCACTTCGATAAACGTCGCGTCTATCATCTTCCCTTCGTTTCCTATCAGTCCTTCCTCCTCCAATTCTTCCCTGAATAGCGTAAATAACTTCTCTATCACATCTTTTCGCGTCAGCTGTTCCCGAAAATTCCATACGTAATCATACGGACGACACCCCCCTTGACCTCGATCCTCTTTTGCTAAGTGTCCTTCCAACAAAGGACGGAATATTTCCCACTTGATTCTCTTGTTCAACTTCTCTAGTTGAAACGGTTGTTTGCCGGTAGGTGATTGTTAGCCCGCAACTTAAGTCGCGGGCTATAGTTATGATCTATGTTCAATAAAACCGATTCATCGGTTTGTCATTGTTATATTCGGCTGATCTCGGGAAAACCGGTAAACTCGTGCAATTCAGCAGGAGTATTATCAGGCTTGTGCTATTGCCTCGTCTTTCTTAGTGATGTAAGCGTTGTACATCACCATCAGCACAGTTGCTACGACACCAATCCCTGTAAGTGCAAGCCAGATGCCTGTCGGTTGGCCAAGTACCTGCACCACATCCCCCGTCCTGACTAAAATTGACTTTGTCATGGTTTCGTAAAGCCAGCCGCCGAAAGTGCCGCCAACAAACCACGCGATTGCAATCGGCAGAAATGCGTATCCCTGAAAGAGCGCTTCCTGCCCTTTCGGCGCATGATCGGCTAT
>JAJYMU010000210.1 GCA_021786655.1 Bacteroidota bacterium | reverse complement strand
GTGCCCTCTGAACAAAGGCTCATAGCTTGCTATAAAACCGTCGAGATAATCCATGCTGCCAAAACCGAGTATCTCGATAATATTTTCGTCGAAGATATAATTGTCGTCCCACTCAAATGTTCCGATGCCGATTCGCTGCGTCATATAATCCGCTAAGTGAATCAGCGACGAAAGAACTTTTCCGTTGTCCGAAAGCGAAGGTGTATGATGATTTGAAACGGCTTCCGTAATGTATGTGGGAAAATTCCATCTCTCTAAAAGGTACTCTGCAATTTCCTGGTGAGTGAATCCCAAAACTATTTTTTCAGCGTTGAAATATGATATCTGCTGTTCTTGCACAAGTTTTACAATATTGTTGAAATCGTAATTCATATAGCGCTGCAACACAACAAGACCCAAATCATGCAGCAGTGCGGCTGTAAAAACTTCGCCGGATTTCGGGTATCTTAAATCATCAGCAATTCTTTTTGCCGCGGTGGCGGTTAAAAGTGAATGCATCCAATAAGAATCGTGGTCCCAATTGGCGCCGCTTCGGCTTTTGAATGCATCTACCAGCGACAACGCAACTAAAACATTTCTCATGTGTTCGAACCCGATTATAACAATTGCAAATTCCACCGTAGCAACTCTTCGCGGCAATCCGTACAAAGGTGAATTAGCAATCGCTAAAATTTTGGTTACGATTGCCTGATCTCGCGAAATCACTTTGCACAAATCGGCAGCGCTGGTTCTTTCGTTATCCAGAAGGCTGGAGACTTCAGTTATTACGTGAGGAACAGACGGTAAAGTACCGATGTTCGAAAGCTGTCTTCTAATCCGTTCCTTAGATTCCTGAGTTTTTACTTCATGCATTATAGTTCAATAGTTTTTGTTTAAGAGCGTTTAATATTCTTGAATGTATCTGCGATACTCTGGAAACGGTTATGTTCAGTACCTGGGCAATCTCTTTGTAATTCAGATCTTCGTAGTAATACAAACTGAGAATGGTTCGTTCTCTTTCTTTTAGATTTTTAATCAGATCGATCAATCTTTGCTTCAATTCATTTTTTTCCAGAAGCGCATCCGGTATTTCGGAATCGCCGGGCAATATTTCGTAAAGCTGCACACTGCCATCTTCGTTCGATGAATGATTAATCGAAAGTGTTGATGTTGCCGTAGAGGTAACGTTTTCTGAAAAGACAGGTACCGAAAGTTTTTCGTTGCATTTGCGAAGCTCGTCGTAAATCTTTCCTCGGATTCGCTGAATGGCATAAGTCTCGAACTTTGTACCGTAATCCGGATCGAAGCGATCGATCGCCTCGCTTAATCCTTCTATTCCAAACTGAAAATAGTCTCGTCTGTCCAGCAGATTATCCGGGACCAAATTTGTTTTGTGAATTACATAATGGACAAGATTAATGTAGGTAAGAACGATTTGTTTTTTAAGTTCGGACGTAGGCTTTTGTTTGTAGGAAGCCCATAAAATTGAATTATTCATTTTCTTTGTGTCCCGCTGAGTGATCTGACAAAGAATTAAGCTTATTTAGCGAGTTACTGTTTATTGCTTTTATTAATCCAATGGTAATCAGGCTGATCATCGCGGTAAGGAAAACGAAAATAGCAAATGAGTTGATAAGAACTTTTTCTACGGACATACCTCTTTGCGTGAAGTAGATGATCGAAAAGAGAAAAACCAACAAGCCCAATCTCAATACTATTTTATTCATAACGGCATGCGCCTTTTTTTACCAATCAATTTGCAAAGACTATACCATCCGCGGATTTTGTTCTTGGCGAAAAAAAATTTGAAAATGAAAGTTTTTGTGAGGATTCTAAACGGTTTCCGCAGCGTCTTTGGTCATTATTAGCCACGTGGCGATGGACTCGAATCGTTCTGCAATTGAAGATATTTCTTCGGCAGTTCGTGATTGCGGTGTGCTTCTCAAATACAACTCTTGATTCAGAATTGATTGATGAATCGCGTTACTAAAAGATATCCATCCGAGAAAGTTTGGTTCGATGCCAAGAAAATGTTTGGACGCCATGGAAAGATTCGAGAAGGAATTCTTTGCTTCTTCAGCGCAGCTGCATTTGTTAAGAACGACTAAATCGTTTGCGCTGCTGCCTTCATTTTTGAGAAGCTTGATGACGGCATACGCATCCATAATTGCTGTCGGTTCCGGAGAAGTTAGAAGTATGTTGAAGTTGGATTTTGAAAGCTGATAAAGCGTAAGTTCATCGGAGCCGGCTGCAGAATCAAGAATAAAATAATCGTACTTAGCTGCAAGCCGATCGAGTGCAATGAAAAAGTAATCTATCAAATCCCTATTTACATGCGGATGATCTTCTCTGCCCGAGTCTCCGAAAATAAAATGAAGATTGGATGAATAACTGAAAACTAATTCTTCCAGCGATTTCTTTTTTTCAAAAAATTCGGAAAGAAAATTATCCGTGGTTTTATTCAATAATATGTTCAGATTTGAAAAGTTAAGATCGAAGTCGATAAGAAGAACTTTCTTGCCCGACCTCGCGAGTGTGTACGCAAAGTTAGCGGCAAAGAAGGATTTACCCGTTCCCCCTTTTCCGGAACAAACAGAAATAATTTTTGAAGCGGGCAGATTATTCTCTCTTCCCGCCATGCGGGATAATTGAATTATCCGTGATGCTTGTCCGTTCATGAGAAAAGTTTACCTGTGTAAATTAAGTTTGCCAGGTAATTCGGGTTCACCGAAACAATATCATCCGGTATCGTTTGACCGTTTGTTAAAAACATGACCGGCACATTGTGCGTCGTGGAAAGATTCATAATGTTGCCGAACGCCACGGCTTCATCAACCTTTGAAAAAATAACCGACTTGTAATTCAGAACTTTGAATTTCTCAGCTATATCATTCAACGTTCTGGTTGAGCTGGTCGAATTGACCACAAGAATTGTTTCTTCAACGCCGGCGGCATCCAAATATCTTTTGATCGATTCAAGATTCTGTTTTGCTTTTTGGCTGCGTCCGACTGTATCGATAAAGATCAGTTCTTTGTTTTTAAACTTCCTAATTAGCTTCGGCATGTCTTCCGGTTCGTAAGCCACTTCCATTTCGATATCGCTTACTTCTGAAAAAATTCTGAGCTGATCGATAGCACCAAGACGGTACGTGTCAATCGATATCAAACCGACTTTCAGCTTGTGAATTATTTTTGAAATTACTGCAAGCTTTGCGATGCATGTTGTCTTACCGACACCTGTTGGACCGACAAGTGCAATCTTTGTCGTTTTGTTTTTCCTAACCTTAAAACTTGTTGTTGGTATCAGAGATGCCATACTTGAAATAAGATAGTTTTCAAGATTGGAACTCTCAAGAAAATTGTAAGAATCCCATAAATGCTTAGTCAGATCCTTAATAATATTTTTATTTACTTCATGATCTTCAAGCGTGTTTGCAAGTTCATCTACTGCTTTTTCAATTTCTTTTGAAGAAGATTTTCTTTCCGTACCGTTCCCCTTCTCTTCGAGAGAAGAACTTTCTTCACCGCGTCCGTAAATCCTTTTCGAAAGTTTTTCCAGTTCTGCTTGAAATGTTGAGCCGCTGACAGAAGTCGGTGTGCTTTGCTTTGCGGGTTTAGAAGTCGGCGCTTGATCAATTCCGGCAGTAATTTCATACATGTTCTTCATGCCGCGTTGTTTTTCTCCTTCTATGATGCGCGTTCCAAGAATGATCGCATCGAGACCGAGTTCCTTTTTCATCTGCTGCGTCGCTTCTTTTAACGACGGCGCCAAATATTTTTTAACTTGCATTGTCCACCTCTAATCTGCCGATGAATTCCAGTTCGATATTTGCCGGCAGTTCCGTATACGACAGAACCGTAAGTCCGGGAAAACTGCTGTTGATTAAACGATAAAAATATGGTCGTATCGTTGCCGAGGTAATCAAAATCGGAGGATACCCCAGCGAGTAAAATTTTTCCATGACGGCTTTTAACTGCGAGCTCAGTTCGCGCAATACTGTTGGATGCAATCCAAGAGTTACAACATTGTCTTTCTGTGACTGCAGTGACTTTGTAACTGCGGTTTCTAGCGATTCGCCCAATGCGGCGGCATGAATAATTCCGTTCTGATCCTTATAAATATTTCCGATTGCCTCGCCGATTGTATGCCGCACATATTCTGTTAATACGTCAATGTTCTTCGTTGTTTTCGAATAATCGATTAACGCTTCAAGTATCTGAACAAAATCTTTAATCGGAATATTTTCCCGCAGAAGATTCTGCAAAACTTTTTGAATCATTCCTAAGTTCAGAACATCGGGATTGATTTCATCGATCACTGCCGGATATTCTTTTTTCAAATTCTCAAGAAGCTGTTTTACGTCTTGGCGTGTAATCACCTTGTCAAAATTCTTTTTCAGTAATTCCTGAAGATGGGTAGTAAGCACGGATATCGCATCAACAACAGTGTATCCCAGCATTTCAGCTTTTTCTTTTTCTTCGTTAGTAATCCAGAAACTTTGAAGATCGAACGCAGGGTCGGTTGTCGGCAATCCGTTTAATGCTTCTTGAATCGAACCCGGATTCATCGCAAGCATACGGTCGGGATAAATTTCATAACTGGAAATTATGTTTCCTTTTATCTTGATGATGTACTGGTTCGGTGATAATTGAAGATTATCTCTCACACGAACCGGCGGAATCAAAACTCCGTATTCAAGCGCAATCAATTTCCGGGATGAAGAAATTTTTTGAAATAAGTTTCCGCCCTGCTTTTCATCAACCAGACTTATTAAACCGTAGCCGATCTCAACCTCAATTGGATCTACCTGGAGATACTGTTCAACTTTTTCTTCAATTGGTTCGGACGTTATTACTTCTTCCTGTGCGATCGCCAATGAAGCTTCACGTTTATTCTTTTTAGAAACATACGAGCTAACGCCGAGCACGGCACTCAAAAAGACAAATGGTAAAAGCGGCATTCCCGGGATTAACGCAAACATGAATGAGGCGCCGGAAACCGTTCCAAGCACGCGCGGATTTGAAAGCAGCTGCGTCTTCATCTGAAAATCTAAAGAAGTTCCGGCGGCGCTTCTTGTTACAACTAATCCCGCCGCAATCGAAATTACTAAAGCGGGAATTTGAGAAACCAATCCGTCACCGATTGTTAGAATTGTATAATGCTGCAACGCGTCAGAGAACGACATTCCTCTTTGCGCAACACCAATTATAAATCCACCGATTATATTCACGACGTTAATAACCAATCCGGCAATCGCATCGCCTTTAACGAACTTGCTGGCTCCATCCATTGCACCGTAGAATTCCGCTTCGCGTGAAATCTGATCTCT
>JAJYMU010000035.1 GCA_021786655.1 Bacteroidota bacterium | reverse complement strand
TTTTTTTACCTTCTGTTAAAAACTTAAATTTGGATCGTTCATTGTGGATTTAGAGGAAAACTTGATAAAATTTTTTGTTGTTTTTATAGGCGGAGGACTCGGAAGCATTTTCCGCTACTGGATTTCATCTTATGCATCAAAACATCTTCCGTTATTCTTCCCCTTCGGTACATTGTTGGTTAACATTCTCGGAAGTTTCATCCTTGGTCTGATGATTTTCGGCTGGGATGAAAAAGGTTTGATCAGTCCAACGATAAAATTATTCATTGGCGTAGGTTTCTGCGGCGGCTTAACTACATTCTCCACTTTTTCTCTTGAAACTTTTAATCTTATAAAAGATGCTGAATTTTTAATGGCATGTTTGAACATTGCTGTGAACGTTCTGTTCACTCTGGTCGGCATCTACATTGCTTACTTAGTTACGAGGTGATTTATGAAAATAGAAGGCGAAGCAAAACTGTTAAGAATTTTTATCGGCGAGACGGATATAATTTCGCACGTACCGGTTTACGAAAAAATTGTAAGCGAGGCTAGAAAACAGAACCTTGCCGGCGCAACGGTGTATAAAGGAATAATGGGATACGGGGGCAACAGCAGGATTCACAGAGCAAAGTTTTTAGAAATGTCTGAGGATTTACCTCTCGTGATTGAAATAGTCGATGAACAAAAAAAGATTGAAGAATTTATCCCGACGGTACAGCAAATTTTTGAAGAAGCTAATTGCGGCGGCTTAATCACAATGGAAAAAGCCGAGATCATTAAGTACTCAGCAAACAAACGATGAATATAAAATCATTTCTGCAATCCCTCGTTCTCTTTTCCGTGATGTCGTTACTTTTCATCAGCAATGTTTCGGCGCAGAACAAATATGATTTCAACCAGTTTTGGAATGAATCGCTAACATTCGCACAGCAGCCGTTCCATTGGGAAGGCAACGATTGGCTTAAGCTCGGAGTTGGAACAGCAACAGTTTTAGCCGTAACACAAATTGATCAGCCGATAAAAGATGCTGCGCTGAGAAATCAATCTGAAATAAATTCATTCCCGGTTAAAGCTGGAAAATTTTATGGTGAGATTTATCCTGCAGCAATTGTTGCCGGCGGATTTGGATTGTACGGCTACTTAGCGGATAATCAGCCATCCAAAAAAATTGCATTTGAAACGGTTCAAACAGTTTTGTACGCGGGAGCTATAACTACTTTCTTAAAAATTGTGATCGGCAGAGCGCGTCCGTTTACTGATAAAGGTATTGCAACGTTCCGACCGTTCTTACCGTTCAATGATGATTTTCACTCGTTTCCATCCGGACACGCTACGCTGGCGTTTTCGTTATCAACTGTGCTGGCAAACAATGTAGACCCAGACTGGCTGAAAATTTTGATCTACATTCCGGCAGTTGTTACATGCGGTTCGCGAGTTTATCAAAATGCACATTGGACTTCAGATATTCTTGCCGGAGCCGCGATTGGTTATTTTGTCGGGAAGTGGGTTTCAAACACTCATGAAAAAAACGAACCGAGCCGGGTAACATTTGATTTCCCTTTCTCAATTAAAATCGCTCTCAATTAATGAACAACGGCAACATTAAACATTATTTTAAGTTTCCATCAAAAGAATTTTTGGGGAATTATCTTTTTTTTTTCGAGTAGGAATAATTAATTTTCGCACCAATCGCTCCATAATTAGGTGAATGATGAGTAAAATACTTTTCAAGAATCAGCTGAGCAAGGACGTTTTTCTAATGAGACTTCACGCTCCGCTCATTGCTGAAGAAAGAAGCGCAGGCCAATTTATAATACTTCAGGTTAACGAAGATTACGGTGAACGAATTCCTCTCACGATTGCAGATGCAGATACGAAAGAAGGAAGCATCACAATTATTTTTCAAGTTGTTGGTAAAAGTACAACTTTACTTTCCGAACTGAATCAGGGAGACGGGATTCCAACATTGGTTGGTCCGCTTGGACGCCCGACGCACATCGAAAATTTCGGAACGGTCGTTTGTGTCGGCGGCGGTATCGGTGTTGCACCGCTTCATCCAATCGCTCAAGCATTAAAGAAAGCTGGCAACCACGTTATAACGATAATCGGCGCACGAACAAAAGATTTAATCATACTTGAAGAAGAAATGAAATCGATTGCCGACGAATTTATTCTGTGCACGGATGATGGGAGCTACGGTCGTAAGGCGTTAGTTACCGAACCGCTGAAAGAAATTTGCGAACGGAATCCAAAACCGAACATGGTCATCGCAATCGGTCCGCCGATAATGATGAAGTTCTGTTCCGAAACGACACGTCCGTACGAAGTATTCACGCAAGTTTCGCTTAACACAATTATGGTTGACGGCACCGGAATGTGCGGCGGCTGCCGTGTTAATGTGGGTAAGGAAATAAAATTTGTTTGTGTCGATGGTCCGGAGTTCGACGGACACAAAGTTGATTTCGACAACATGATGGCTCGATTAAACTCTTACAAAGAAATTGAACGCGCAGCGCACGCTTGTTATCTCGAAGCCGAGATTAAAGAAAAGGAGGCGCTGCAATGAACCACCGCACATTAGAAGAATTATCGAACGACGCTAAAAAATTAATTGCCGATTATGTCTCTCGTATAGATGATATGAAAGCCAAAGAGCGGACAAAAATTCCCGCTCAGGAAATGCCGGCACAGGATCCGGAAGTTAGAAGTCATAATCTGGAAGAAGTTGCTCTCGGTTACACAATGGAACAAGCCCGCATTGAAGCAATGAGATGTATTCAGTGCGTGAAAAAAACTTGCGTAGAAGACTGCCCGGTAAAAATTGACATACCCAGATTTATAAATCACATCGCTCACGAAGAATTTCAAGACGCTGCCGACGTTATAAAAGAAGCAAGTCTTCTTCCGGCAATTTGCGGAAGAGTTTGTCCGCAGGAAACACAGTGTCAGTCAAACTGTGCCGTTGGAAAAGCACTGAAGGACGTTGATAAATCCGTAGCGATAGGCAGACTCGAAAGATTTATTGCAGATTGGGAACGCTCGACTGGAAAAATTGCCGTGCCCGAAGTTAAATCTGAGACCGGGAAAAAAGTTGCAGTTGTTGGAAGCGGTCCGGCTGGTTTAGTTGTTGCCGCCGACTGCAGACGCGAGGGACATCACGTAACAATTTTTGAAGCGTTCCACAAATTAGGCGGCGTACTTCGTTACGGCATTCCGGAATTCCGTTTGCCGAACGACATCATCGACAAAGAAATTGAAACGCTTACAGCAATGGGCGTCGAGATTAAAACAAATTTTGTTGTCGGTCGCACGCGCAAACTATTGGACTTGATCAACAAAGACGGTTACCATGCAGTGTTTGTCGGCACCGGTGCTGGACTTCCCCTCTTCATGGGAATCGAAGGTGAAAGTCTTGTTGGAGTATTTTCAGCGAATGAATATTTGACACGTGCCAATTTGATGCGTGCATTCGAAAAAGAAAAAGCCGACACGCCAATTTATCCTTCTAAAAATGTAGCTGTACTTGGCGGCGGAAACGTTGCAATGGATTCTGCACGAATGGCAAAACGTCTCGGCGCTGAAAATGTTTACGTAGTTTACCGCAGAACCGAAAAAGAAATGCCTGCACGTAAAGAAGAAGTTGAACATGCAAAAGAAGAAGGAATCGAATTTTATTTCCTTCAAAATGCAAAAAGAATCTTAGGCGATGATAAAGGCAAAGTGAATGCGATGGAATGTTTGCGCTACGAACTTGGCGAACCCGATGAGAGCGGCAGACGCAGGCCGGTAGTCGTTCCTAACAGCGAATTTTTACTTGACGTTGATACGGTTATCGTTGCAATCGGCAACAGCAGCAATCCGCTAATTAGCCAAACCACGCCGGAAATAAAAGTTAACAAGTGGGGCAACATTTTAGTTGATGAAACTCAAAAGACTTCTTCAGATAGAATTTTTGCCGGCGGCGATATTGTTCTCGGCGCAGCAACAGTAATTTTAGCAATGGGCGAAGGAAGACGAGCTGCATCTGCGATTAACAAAATGTTAGCAGAAGAAATTGAAAAAGAAAAAGCAGCTATGAATTAAATTTTGTAGAGACGGGACATGTCCCGTCTCTTTTGTTGGTAATTATTTTGTGTTGAAATTAGGTAGTTGGCTTTTCAGTTCATTCAATAATTCTACTGTTTTGTGTGTGTTCTGTTCCATGCTTACAAAGCAGGAAAGCACTTGTGCAAAAGCAACAACTAAATAACCAAACGCTGCAGTTAGAAGCCCCGCTGGAAAGCTGATCGCTCCTATTCCCCTGAGCATGCCAGAATCTTCTATGCAGCTAACCAAGCCGCTAATTGCAACTATTGCACCCAGAGTTACAACACCCCAGCCAACTTTCTCCATAATTATTCCGACAGAAAGTAATTCGGCAAATCTTCTTTTTTGCTCAGTATTTTCTTTTGGTATATAAAGCATACCTATGACCTCTTCACTTTAATTCATCCTAAATTTTATTTTATTACTAACAACTTCTTGGTTTGAGAATAACTTCCAGCTTGTAAACGGTAGAAATAAACACCACTTGGTAAATTCGTCGCATCAAACTTAACTTCATAATTTCCCGGCGCTTTTTCTTCGTTAATAAGTGCTGAAACTTCTCTTCCAAGTAGATCATAAACTTTTAATACAACGTGTTGTAAAGACGTTCCATGGAACGTCTCTACTGAAGGAATTGAAAATTTTATTTTGGTGCTCGGATTGAATGGGTTGGGATAATTCTGGGAAAGCTTAAATGTGAATGGGACTTCCGTTTCGTCGACACTTACCAGTTTTTCAGTGGTGAATGTGAATCCAGAACTCCATGGGCAGATTTCATTTAATACATTTATTTCCCTTACTTGCCAGTAATACACAGTGTTATAAGAAAGCGAATCGGCAATGAGAGAGGTATCTGTTATTCCGCTTTTCTCGAATCCTATTTTTTCTTCCGTCATATTCCAAGCTTTTATGTCGTAAGATACCGCATTTTCGAGTTTTCTCCATACTAGAGTCGGGCGGATTAAGACTAATGAATTATCTGCCGGGGAAACGAGTTCTACTGCTTTCATTTCAGTGACAATCGTGAAAAAAATTGGCAAAGAATACCATCCCCTCAAATTTGTATATGTCGCAATTGAGAATTGATATGTTGCCCCCTTTTCAAGCAGTTTCGTGTAGTATACCGTATCCGAAGACACAAATTCATCTGCTACCACCGTAGTGTCTTTCATTAGTTTTGCATAATAACCTTGAACCCATGGTTCGTGTACTACACTCCATTTAATTGTTAGCTGTTGTGGTAGTTCTTTTGCTCCATTCTTTAAGTAAATATGTCGCGGCGGAGCAGGACCCATGTTAGTGAAGAGATTATCACAATCATCCCACCAGAGCGTATCTTTGTTTGTTT